>NZ_JQNJ01000001.1:3972500-4272500 GCF_000745185.1 Muricauda sp. MAR_2010_75 | reverse complement strand
CTTTATGACCGCTTTCCTCAATGTTGGACACGGCAAAAAACAGGTAAGTTTTGCTTCACCCTATCCCGGTAAGATCATTCCTATTGACCTTTCTGAAAAAGGCGGAAAGTTCATCTGCCAAAAAGATGCCTTTTTATGTGCCGCAAAAGGTGTTTCCGTGGGTATTGAATTCTCCAAACGTTTGGGTCGAGGCTTTTTCGGTGGTGAGGGCTTTATTATGCAAAAACTGGAAGGCGATGGTATGGCCTTTGTCCATGCAGGTGGTACCATGGCCAAAAAGACATTGGCCGCCGGAGAGACCTTAAAAGTGGATACGGGATGTATTATTGGATTTTCACAAACCGTGGATTATGACATTGAGTTTGTAGGTGGAATTCGCAATACCGTTTTTGGTGGTGAAGGATTGTTCTTTGCGACGCTAAGAGGTCCCGGTACTGTGTATATCCAATCCCTGCCCTTTAGCCGATTGGCCAGTAGAGTATGGGCGGCTGCCCCAAAAGGTGGTGGAAAAGATAAGGGTGAAGGCAGTATTTTAGGCGGTATTGGCGATTTGTTGGATGGCGATAATAGATTTTAAGTCTCAAAACGCTCAACGTACAAAATCACTTTTTCGCTCAAAGAAGTTAAAAATGTATGCAATACACAATTCTTTTGTCCTAAAAGCTATTAATAGCTATATTGATTGAAAATTAACTTTCATCAAACATATTAATGGCAAATTTTAATATCGACGCCAAGAAGGACGTTACCTATGACGCCATTGTCATTGGATCGGGAATCAGTGGTGGATGGGCGGCAAAGGAATTGTGTGAAAAAGGGTTGAAGACCTTGGTGCTTGAACGCGGAAAGATTGTGGAACACGTGGTGGATTATCCCACGATGAACCTGGATCCATGGGACATGGAACTTCGCGGTGGACTCACCCCTGAACAAAAGGAAAAACACTACAAGGCCATCCGATCTGGATGGATTGGAACGGACACCGAGCATTTTTGGGCCGATGATGAAGCCAACCCCTATACCGAAGAAAAACCTTTTCTGTGGCTTCGCGGTCATCAAATGGGGGGTAAATCCCTTTTGTGGGGAAAACAGACCTACCGTTGGAGCGATTTGGATTTTGAGGCCAACGCCAAAGATGGTCACGGAGTGGATTGGCCCATTCGCTATAAAGATATTGAGCCGTGGTACACCTATGTGGAAAAGTTTGCGGGAATAAGTGGTGAGGCTTTGGGACTTCCCCAACTACCTGACAGCCATTTTCTTCCGCCCATGGAGCTCAACTGTGTTGAAAAGCACATTAAATCCAGAATAGAAAAGCAGTTTAAAGGTAGAAATATGACTATCGGCAGGGTGGCGCACCTTACCCAGCCCCACAACGGGAGAGGGCAATGTCAGTACAGAAACAGGTGTAGTAGGGGCTGTCCCTTTGGGGCGTATTTTAGCAGTAACTCTACCACTTTACCCGCAGCAAATGCCACTGGAAATTTGACGATTAGGCCGTTTTCCATTGTGCAATCCGTGATTTACGATGATCAAAAAGGAAAGGCCACCGGAGTTCGCATCATTGATGCGGAGACCAATGAGGACATTGAGTATTCTGCCAAGATAATTTTTGTAAATGCCTCGGCACTGAGCACAACACAAATCCTGATGAATTCCAAATCCAATCGATTTGAAAATGGTCTGGGGAATGACAGTGGGGAATTGGGACACAATCTTATGGACCATACCTATAGGGTGGGTGCTCTTGGAAAAGTTGAGGGTTTTGATGATAAATATTACAAAGGTCGAAGACCCAATGGTATTTATATCCCCCGGTATGTCAATATTGACGAAGCATCAAAATCGGATAAATTCGTGCGCGGATTTGGCTACCAAGGTGGAGCTCATCGCGGTGGAAACGCTGCCAATACAGAATCGTTTGGAGCTGAATACAAGGACAGCATTTTAAAACCGGGTCCATGGGAGTTTTTTATTACCGGATTTGCGGAGTGTTTGCCGTATCACGAAAACAAGATTACCCTAAATACCGATGTTTTGGACAAATGGGGGCAGCCCACCTTGACCATCGATGCTGAATTTAAGGAGAACGAAAAAGCCTTGAACAAACAGATCCAAGAAGATGCCGTTGAGATGCTTGAAGCGACAGGCGTTAAGGATGTTTTAGGTTTCGACAACGAACATCCACCAGGGTATGGCGTGCATGAGATGGGTACGGCTCGCATGGGCAGGGATCCTAAAACATCGGTGTTGAACGGATTCAACCAAGTGCATGCGGCCAAAAACGTATTTGTCACCGATGGAGCCTGTATGACGTCGTCATCCTGTGTAAACCCGTCACTGACCTATATGGCCCTTACGGCCAGAGCGGCAGACCATGCCGTTTCTGAACTCAAAAAACAAAATCTATAAAGATGGATAGGAGAAAAGCATTACAAAAAACCGGACTGTTGGCAGGGGCTACCCTTATGATGCCCACCATGCTGTCCATTTTGCAATCGTGTAAGGAGGAAAAACGTCTGGATTGGCAACCGGAGTTTTTCACTGAGGATGAGGCGAAAACCGTTTCACTTTTGGTGGACATGATTCTGCCCCGCACCGATACCCCAGGAGCGCTGGATGTAAAATCGGACATCTTCATGGACAAGGTCATTGCAAGAACCTACGATGCCGAAGGCCGGGAACACATGCGGTCTGAAATTGCAGCTTTTAATGCCGATTGTGAGGAGAAATACGGTGCTGTTTTCATCGATTTGAGCGAAAGTGATAGAATTGCTGTCTTGAAAAAAGCTGAGGCAGATTCAGGGAAATTCAATCCCGGGGTTTGGGGAACTGCAGTAGGTGAACAGGAACCTATTGGATTTTATAGAGGATTAAAATCCATGGCCATTTGGGCTTTTTTTACTTCCGAGGAAATAGGGGAAAACGTACTGAGCTATGACCCCATACCGGGAAATTATGAACCGTGCAAACCGGTTTCGGAAGTTGGAAATCGATGGAGTCTCTAGCCTTCAATAAATAAGAAAACTAATAATGGACCATGTTTCTATTCATAAATAAAGAGGCATGGTTTTTTTGATTAAAAAATCGACCATTGGAAAACCATCATATCAAAAACATTAAAAAGGAACTGCTTTCTGATAATTGGTATACGCTGAATAAGTTTACCTATGAGTATTTGCGTCCTGATGGCACCTGGGAAACCCAACATCGTGAAGCCTATGACCGCGGTAATGGTGCCGCCATTCTGCTATACAACGCAAAAAAGGGAACAGTAATATTAACCTGTCAGTTTCGGATGCCCACTTATGTTAATGGAAATGAAGATGGAATGATGATTGAAGTCTGTGCCGGACTTTTGGAGAAAGGCAATGCGGAGGAAACCATTAAAATGGAAGTGGAGGAAGAAACAGGCTATAAAATTGATGAGGTAAAAAAAGTCTTTGAAGCCTATATGTCACCAGGTTCAGTAACCGAAATCCTTTATTTTTTTACCGGGAAGTACGAAGATGCCATGAAGATAAGCGAAGGGGGCGGTGCCGAGGATGAAACAGAAAACATTGAGGTGCTGGAAGTGAAATTTCAGGAGGCTCTTAATATGATGAAAACTGGAGAAATCCGGGACGCCAAGACCATTATGCTGCTACAGTACGCCCAAATCAATAAGCTGTTGGGTCAATAGCTGTTGTAAAGCGTCTTGAGTGTACTGTAAATGGTATTTCGTATATCTGAACTGGGAACTTTAAAATGGTTGTTCATAAAACTAAAAATGAGCCATTTTCCCGATTTGGTTTTGAGATAGCCGCTTAGGTTGTAAGTATTCCCCAAAGAACCAGACTTTGCAAAAATGAAGGGTTCAATGGTTGGGTCAGACCAGGCTTTCACTGTTCCGGATGCATCCCACATGGGAAAAATGGCAAATAAGCGTTCTTCAGGCATTTCATCAAATAATTTTTGAAGGATTTGCACAAAAGACATTGGCGTAAAGAGATTATATCGGGATAAACCGGAACCATCCACCCATCGGGGAGGTTGTTCCAAATCACTTAAATCATTTTCGAGCATATAATCAATCGTTTTTTTGGTGCTTAAGGTATCAGATAGTGTTGAGGAAGCCACCATCAACAATTGCTCTGCCAAAAAATTATCACTTTCAAAAAGCATGTCCTTATAAATGGAATCCGTTTCCATGCCATAAAGCGTCCTTTTTTCCACATTTGGAAAATGGTCTGTTAGGACAACTTTAGTCCGTAACACATTTTCCAATAGGTCTTTTGTAAGGGAATCGTTGGTTATAAACGGTATTTCCAAAGTGTCCTGTTCTGTTGGGGAAATATAAAAATGGTTTTGCAGTTCATCCCTCCTTAAAGTGGTATCCTTTATTTCAACTTTGTCTGTAAAATACTGTGGAGAAACGCTTTTTCCATTAACATTGGACAGGGTTACTACATTGCCAAAGAGGGGAAGCGTACTTTTTTCTGGAGAGAAATAAGCATCATAATCCTCCCAGGCCCAACCGGGTCCAAACCTAGACTCTTTGGAATTTTTGGTAAACACTGCCAATGAGCCTTGTTTTTTAAGCCACTGAATAGCGGTACTGTCCGCCAAGCGGGGGTGGAACCATGATGGGTCTCCAGTACCTTCTATATATAAGGTATCATTATATACGCCATATTTTAATGTAGGTATGTTTTTGGGTAATAATCTGGCCGAGGTATAAAATGTGGCAATCTTGGTATTGCTGGCCGGCGTAAAATACCGATCACCATTGTGTTCAAAAACTGTTTTTTTTGCTTTGACATCCATGACAACCAACCCGTGAAAAGAATTTTTTAAAGCTTCATTCTGAATTTGGTTGTTTAAAGTTGTACGTACAGAGGAACATCCAAAAAGTAAGAAAAGTCCTGCTATAACCATGATTGTCAGGAATTTAAATTTCTGGAAGAGAGGCAGGTACATGGCGTGTTTTATCGAATTTAACACGAAATTATTTAATTTTTAACTGCCATCATGATCATCCAAACAAGTTTTTTGCTAAATTAGATGCACAACCACTTAATCAATTTAATCAAATTTCTATGCCCAGAGCAATGTTAGATTACACCAAGACAATCTTACAAAAGGTTAGTTTTGATGCTAGACTCTTCGCCAAAGAATTGAAAAAAGCTATTTCCTGGTTATTACCTAGTGAAATTGAAGAACTTAAGATCTGGTTACAATTTTATATAGTTGACAAGCCAGAATTACAACCCACATTATTACTATTAAAACCTTAAATAATCAAAGAGCCGCGAAAGCGGCTCTTTTAATTTTTGGCCAGCGGGCTGATGATTTTCACATCCTGAAAGGCGATGGCTCCACGGACAATGCTGGAAATCACTTCCCGTAATGCATCGGTAATCTGAATTTTTAATTCGCTCTTGTGATAGATCAAGCTAATTTCCCTTGCAGGAGAAGGACTTTTAAAAGGTTTAAGGTTTCTTTTTTTGCTGGGATCTAATTGCAAGGTGTTCAGATAAGGGAGCAAGGTCATGCCCATTCCTTCATCGGCAAGACTTACCAAGGTTTCAAAACTTCCACTCTCAATTTTAAACTGTTCGCCCTGAATGTTCTTAGTGGACTTGCATAGATTAATGACCCCATCCCTAAAACAATGCCCATCTTGAAGGAGTAATATGTCATTGACATCCAAATGTTCGGTTGTCAACAATTCTTCCTTCGCTAACCGGTGGTTTTGTGGTACATAGCCCACAAACGGTTCATAATAGAGCGGTCTTTCCTTAATGAATTCTATTTCCAAGGGTGTTGCGGCAATTGCCGCATCCAAATGCCCATCCAAAAGATTTCTGATCAAGGTATCCGTGGATTGCTCCTTAATAATAAGATTGACTTTGGGATACTTTTTAATAAAGGTATTTAAGAACATGGGCAACAATGTGGGCATTACCGTGGGGATGATGCCCAAAGTGTAATCCCCACCAATGAACCCTTTGTCCTGATCCACAATATCTTTTATGCGTTCCGCCTCGGCCACAATATTCTTGGCCTGGTCCACTATTTTTTTGCCCACTTCGGTGATGGTAATCGGTTTTTTGCCTCTGTCAAAAATCAAAACACCAAGCTCATCCTCCAATTTTTGTACTTGCATGCTCAAGGTAGGCTGGGTCACATAACTTTTTTCGGCAGCCAAAGTAAAGTTTTTATACTCCGCAACAGCCAGGACGTATTGTAGTTGGGTAATGGTCATGCACTATAAATTTGAACCATAAAAATATAAAAACCTATCGATTTTATTTATAGAAAAACAAGATAGATGTAAGGACTATTCCATAAATCTTTATATTTATTTTATGCAGAACCTTTGAGCATGTGCAATGACTTCAACCGAACGTAACGAATTGCTGGATTTTCTATCCGAAGTGCCCTTTTTTTCCGAAGTGGAAAAGAGCTCATTGTTGGAACTGAGCAAAACCTCTGAACTTGAGCGGTACATCAAGAACAACCGCATTATTGAAAAAGGTGATGTTGGCGATGCTATGTATGTAATTCTACAGGGGAAAGTAAAAGTACACGACAAGGACCATTCCTATGGCTTTTTGTCTAAGGGGGATTGCTTTGGGGAATATGCGCTAATCGATGAAGAGCCACGTTCAGTATCCGTGACCGCTTTGGAAAATACTACCGTATTAAAGATAACCACTTCCCATTTTTCCAATTTAATGGAGTCGGACAAAGGCTTTGTAAAAGGGATAATGTCTGTACTTATCAAAAGACATCGAGAACTGGATGTCATTCAAGAGCAATTGGCCTCATCCAAAAAGGAGGTGGAACTGGCCAATGCCAAGATGACCGGTCTTATTGATGGTGCTATGGATGCCATTATTATGTTCGATGGGAATTTTAGAATTCTTCTGGCCAATGATTCAGCCAAAGCCATCATGGAGAATGATGAAGTGCTCCAGCGAAATGTCCTGTTCTTTTTGGATGAAGCTGGAGCTGACCTATTGGAGAATTTGGTCAAATCGAAACAGTCCAGCCCGGAGCAAAATAAGAATGCGTACTTGCCCAAAATCATCAAGGTCATTGGCTCCGATGGAAAGGAAACGTTACATGAAGGTACACTGAGCAGTTACGGAGACGAAAATGAAGTGTTTTATACCTTGATTCTTCGCAATATTGATGACCGTTTGATGGCCGAACATAAAATCAGCTCGCTTGAAACACAAACGGAGTACTTGCAGGAAGAAATCAAGGAGCTGACCAACGATCACGGCATTATCGCCCAGCATAAATCCATGAAAAAAGTATTGGACCTGATTGCCCAGGTGGCCCAGACAGAAGCTACCGTACTGATTCACGGGGAAACGGGTACGGGTAAAGAACTGGTGGCACGCGCCATCCATGCCGCCAGCAATAGGAGCAAAGGCCCTTTGATTCGAATCAATTGTGGGGCAATTCCGGCCAATTTAATTGAAAGTGAACTCTTTGGTCATGAAAAAGGAGCCTTTACCGGAGCTACGAGCAGCAGAAAAGGGCGATTTTTATTGGCGGACAAAGGAACTATCTTTTTGGATGAAATTGGGGAATTGCCGTTGGACCTTCAACCCAAATTACTGCGGGTGATTCAGGAAGGGGAATTCGACCCCGTGGGAAGCTCCACCACCCAAAAAGTGGATGTACGGATTATAGCGGCTTCGCACCGAGACTTACTGCAATTCTCAAAAGAAGGAAAATTCCGGGAAGACCTTTATTATCGATTGAATGTATTTCCCATTGAAATTCCGGCCCTAAGAGATCGAGGAAATGATGTTTCCCTTATTGCCGATGCCATGGTGGAACACTTTTCCACCAAACTGAACCGCAAAATAAAAAAACTGACCCAAGAGCAAAAAAAGCTTTTTCAGGAATATGCCTGGCCCGGAAACGTTCGGGAACTCCAAAATTTAGTGGAGCGCGCGGTGATTGTTTCCCAAAATGGGGAGATTGATTGGTCATTCATCATTCCTAATTCCAATCCCAGAGTAGTGGAGGGACATGCCCTTGTTGAACCTGATCATATTTTCACTGCCCAAGAAATGATTCAATTGGAAAAAGAGAACATCCTGAAAGCCTTAAAGCAGACCCGTTGGAAAATTTCAGGAGAAAAAGGTGCCGCGGTACTTTTGGGCATGCCACCCACCACATTGACTTCCAAAATAAAGGCATTGGGCATTGTCCGTCCGGTGTAGTTTCACGAAATCTCGTAATTTTTATAACGAAATCTCGTAAATAAACGAAATCTCGTTATACTTTCCACGCCTTAAAATTATTGTAACTAGTTGATAAAGAATTAATTATGTTTTTTGGCACGCCAAATGCATCTACTATGGCAAATGTTAATCAATTAATCTTTAAAATCTAAAAACAATGATTACAACAGCAAACATTAAAAACGGAGTAAACGTAGATCAGTTGGTAGAAACTATCAACGCAGTACAAGAGAACCCAGCTTTGGCTAATTTCGAGTTCAGGGCAAAGAACAACTGGATTGACGGTGGCCACTGTGTGACCAGTATCCAAGATTACTACGGTGTAGGTCAAGAGCACCCCGTTAGAAAAGACAACTTTACTATGGAAGCTGACCACGTTGAGGTTCTTTTGGGCCAAGATCAAGCACCAAACCCTGCAGAGATCGTTTTGCACGCCCTTGGTTCTTGTTTGACCGGAGCAATGGCTTACCATGCTGCCGCAAACGGTATCGAAATTGAAGGAATGGAGTCCCGATTGAGCGGTGATGTTGACCTTCACGGATTCTTGGGTCTTGACCCAGAAGTTCGCAAAGGATACAACGGTATCACTGTAAAGTTCAAAGTGAAGTCTGATGCTTCTGAAGAGCAATTGAGAGCTTTATCGCAATTCTCTCCAGTATTCGACATGATCACCAACCCAACTCCTGTTACTATCGAGTTCGAAAAGTAAGAGACCTGAAATAAGCCGCTTCCAACTTTTGGGGCGGCTTATTCCTTTTTAGCTCAAACCAACTTTCACACACTTCCACCCATGAAAACACAACAACATATCATTACCAATGCCAATCAGGCCGTTGCGCATATTGCGTATCGTATCAATGATGTGTTTCCCATCTATCCCATTACACCATCTTCGGAAATGGCCGAGTTGGTAGAGGAGTGGAGTGCCCACCAACAAAAAAATATTTTTGGCAATGTTCCTTCCGCATTTGAGATGCAGAGTGAGGCAGGAGTGGCCGGTGCCATGCACGGAGCCCTTCAGACCGGATCATTGACCAGCACTTTTACGGCATCACAAGGCTTGCTACTGATGATGCCCAACATGTATAAAATAGCCGCGGAACTCAGCCCCAATGTCATTCATGTGGCCACCCGTTCCGTCGCCACCCACGCCCTTTCCGTTTTTGGAGACCATAGCGATGTTATGGCTGTACGTAGTACAGGATACGGGATGTTGGCCTCTGCCTCGGTGCAGGAAGCCATGGATTTTGCGTTGATTTCCCAAGCGGCTTCATTGGAATCCCGAATTCCTTTTGTGCACTTCTTCGATGGATTTAGAACTTCCCACGAAGTGTCCAAAATTGAAAACGTAAGCGATGCAACCATCAGTCGTATGCTAAATGCTGACTTGGTGGCAGCCCATCGTAATAGAGCTTTGAATCCCAATGCACCAGTGCTGCGCGGAACTTCGCAAGCCGCTGACGTTTTCTTTCAAAGCAGGGAAGCGGTGAACAGCCATTATGATGCATGCCCAGCCATCGTTCAGCAAAAAATGGACGATTTCGCCAAGCTCACCGGACGCCAATACAAGATTTATGAATATGTAGGTCATCCCGAAGCCCAGCAGGTCATCATCGCTATGGCATCTGCAACGGAGACCATTGAAGAAACCGTACACCATTTGAATGCCCAAGGTGAAAAAGCGGGACTTATAAAGGTTCGATTGTATCGACCTTTTAGTGCGAAGCACTTTATGAATGGTCTTCCAAAAACTTGCAAGGCGATTGCTGTATTGGATCGTACTAAAGAGCCCGGTTCCTCAGGCGAGCCTTTGTTTTTAGATGTGGTGCAAACTGTGGCGCAGAGCAATAGATTCTCCAAGCTTCCCAAAATGGTTGGGGGACGTTATGGTTTGAGTTCCAAAGAATTTACACCCAGCATGGTGAATTCCATTCTGGACAACTTGAAACAGCCAAAACCAAAGAACAATTTTACAGTAGGCATCACGGATGATGTGACTCATCTGAGTCTTTCGGAATCCAAATTGGAATTGCAGCAAAAGGGAACCCAGGCACTTTTTTACGAAATCAAAGGAGACGAAACTGCCGCACATTTCAACAACCTAATCAGGTTGATTGGTAAGAATGACAGCTTTGTACAGGGATACCAAGAATGTGATTATAAAAAATCCAACTCCCGAAGTGTGACCAACCTTCGCATTGCACCTAAACATATTAAGGCACCATACATTATCTCAAATGCTGATTTTATCGGCTGTACTGATGTTGCGTTTTTGGAAAAGGATACCGTTTTGCATCGGGTCAAACAAGAAGGCATTATTGTGGTTCAATCCAAAGAGAATCCAGCCCAATTATGGAACAATCTTTCTTCGGAAACCCAAAAATTGATTCAACAGAAGGATGTTTCCCTATATATAGAGGATGTGAAAAAGTTTAGTCTAGAAAACACCAAGGTCTCTCCACTGCACGCAAGCTTTTTGGCTTTTCACCCCGAAATAGCCGAAAATTCCATGTTCGAGGCGTTCAAAAATCAACTACAGAAAGTAGATACCACCATAAAACCAAATGAAGGTGTTTTATCTGATGATGCAGATTTCTCAAAAACGCTTTTAGGTCAGTTGTTGGTAGGAAAGGGAAATGAAGTGCCCGTAAGTGCCATACCCGTGGATGGAACATATCCCACAAATACATCACAATACAATCAGCGCCTGGTTGCCGAGGAAACTCCAGAATGGTTGCCCGATTTGTGCACCCAATGTGGTGCCTGTAGTATGGCTTGTCCGTCTGGGGCGTTACGCATGAAAGTGTACGATGACCAAACCCTTTTAGAAGCACCATCGACTTGGAAAGCTATAGAAATTGATACCATTCTAGCGGATGTGGATTTACTGAATTACACCATTCAAGTAAATCCTGATCAATGCACTTCGTGCAACGCTTGTATAGATGCATGTCCGGCAAAGGCCTTGGTGATGGGTAAAACCAAAATCGAAAAGGAGCGAAAAAACTGGAACTACTTCGAAACTATTCCAGAAGTGGACCGCCATAGAATTGATAACACCAAGGTAAGTCAGCAACAATTGCAGGAACCCTTGTTCAAATATCCGATGGGTGAGGATGGCTGTGGAGAAGCTCCCTATTTAAAATTGATGTCCCAATTGTTTGGAGATCGCGCATTGGTGGCCAATGCCACGGGAGCCAGTTCCATTTTTGGGGGAGCCCTGCCCACAACGCCATGGGCCCAAAATCAAGAGGGGAGAGGTCCTGCATGGTCCAACTCCCTGTTTGAGGACAATGCCGAATTTGGATTAGGATTTCGATTGTCATTGGACCAGCAGGAAGTTGAAGCCAAGCAATTGCTCCAAAGAGTATCCGCCTTCGTTGGTGACCGAATGATTCAGGATATTTTGAATGCGAAGCAAACCACGGAGCATGAAATCAACGAACAACGGAATCGCGTAGAAACATTAAAGTCTTTGTTGGAGAAAGTTAAAATGCCAGAGGCTCGCAAATTGGCTCGAATAGCCGATGGTCTAGTGAAGAAAAGCGTATGGATTGTTGGTGGTGATGGTTGGGCCTATGATATTGGTTACGGTGGATTGGACCACGTGTTGGCATCAGGGAAAAACGTCAATATTTTGGTATTGGACAATGAGGTCTACTCCAATACAGGGAACCAAATGTCCAAAGCTACACCTTATGGTGCTTCCGCAAAATTTGCCGCTACTGGAAAACGGAAACAGAAAAAAGACTTGGGTGCTTTGGCCATGCACTACAATGATGTGTATGTGGCTTCGGTGGCTATGGGTGCCGACCAGGAACAAACCTTAAAGGCATTTGTCGAGGCCGAATCGCATGACGGTCCTTCCTTGATCATTGGCTATTGTCATAGTCCGGCGCACGGTATCGATATGAAAAGCCCATCAAAGTATCATAAAATGGCGGTGGTATCGGGACAGTGGTTGTTGTATCGGAACGACCCTAAAAGGGCGATAAGTGGATTGCCAACTCTGCAGTTGGATTCTGAGGTGCCAAGCATTGGAATAGAACGGTATTTGCAGCTGGAAAATCGGTTTAAGCATGTTTTTGAAAATGGTGAGGAAAATTCGTGGGAAATGGTTCAGGATGCCCAAAAAAATGTGGACAAGCGTTTTGAAAAATATCAGGGTATGGCATCACCGATTAGCTTGGGAATGAGCTTGGAGGAACAGTTGAATTAACGAGTTACTTTTCGTGCATTACGGTACCCGATTTCCAATCTTCTGGAGGTCCTAAAACGGCATATTTACGTGCCATATCATGAAAATAGTGCGCTACGGAATCTCCGGGGTTTTTATATAAGACCCATTCAAAAGCAGTGGAAGCCTCATTGAACTGGCTATCAAAAAAGAGCTCTATTCCCTGGTCATAATGCGTTTTGGTTTCTAGCTTCAAAGAAATACTCTCAATGCTGTCACCATCAATGCATTCATAAATTTCCAAGGCCTTTTGCTTGCCTTTGACCCTTACTTTTCCAAGATATCTAAAATTGAAACCGGATGGGTCAGTCATCAATTCCAAACTATCCCCACTAATAATGATATTGGTACCAAAATGCTTGGTCATTCCTTCCACCCGGGCGGCGCTATTGACAGTGTCAGCGATGACCGCGGGATCATTTCTCTTGGTATCCCCAATAATTCCCATGATCAATGGGCCAGTATGCAATCCAATGCCCACCGATAAGGGTTTGTATCCTTTTTCTTCAACCCGTCTTTTGTTGTAAAGGGATAGGGTTCGTTGCATTTCTATGGCCGCATCCAAGGCATTTTCTGGATTTTTTGGAAACAGGGCCATGATGCCATCACCCATATACTGGTTCACAAACCCGTTATTTTCTTTGATGACGGGCCCCATACGACCTACGTATGCATTGACAAATTTAAAGTTTTGCTCGGGAGTCATGCCTTCCGCCAATGAGGTATAATCCCTGATATCGGAAAACAAGACTGTAACGTTTTTTTCGGTGTAATCTCCCAATTTGATGTCGGTTATGGACTCTTTTCCTACCGATTTTACAAATTCGGAAGGCACAAAACGGGAAGTAGCCTTATGAATGGTGTTGAGATTAAGGTGTGTTCTGATGCGACTCAACAGCTCTCCTTTAGAGAAAGGTTTGGTAAGGTAGTCGTTGGCACCAGAATTAAACCCAGTGACCAAATCGTTTACGGTGTTTTTGGCCGTCAAAAGTATAATGGGTAGATCACTTGTGGAATACTGCTCTCTGATTTTCTCGCAAACTTCATATCCAGACATTCCAGGCATCATAATATCCAGTAAGATCATACTCAAATCTGAATCCTCGCCTATCAATTTTAGTGCCTCTTTGCCATTATTGGCTTCCACAATGTGGTATCCGGCCATGCTCAAATGGTTTTCCAATACCCTACGGTTCACAGGTTCATCATCCACGATAAGGATTTTGGGAGCTTCTTCGGAAAGTTTGGGTTTTTCCTTGGGGATCACTTGAACAGGAGTGCTGCTACTTACAGCTTGAACAGAAGCCAAGGGTTGCGGCACTTTCATCTTTACGTCTTTTCGGGTTTTATCACTTAATGGAAGCGTGAAAGTGAAAATTGAACCTTTGTTTTTTTCTGATGAAACCGAAATGGTTCCCCCATGAAGCTCCACGAGTTGTTTGGTCACCGAAAGGCCAAGACCTGTTCCGCCATATTCCCGTTGCACAGAACCGTCACCTTGCTCAAATGAATTGAATATGTCATCAATTTTATCCACGGGAATTCCAATTCCAGTGTCAGAAATGGAAATGGAGAGCATATCCTCCTTAACTTCAGCAAACAGACTGATGTACCCTTTTTCGGTAAACTTGATGGCATTGCCCACCAGATTGTGCATGATTTGTTGCAGCCGGTTCTCGTCCGCTTCCACCAAAGGAACGTTTTTGGGAATGGAATTGATGAACTTGAGCTGTTTGTCCTTCAGCAAAGGTTGGGACAGGCGCAATACGATATTGGAAACAGCGTACATATCCAATGGCGCTTTGGAGAGCACAAGATCTCGATTCCTCAACTTTGAAAAATCGAGGATATCATTCACCAAATGGGAAAGGCGTTTGCCACTGTTGGCAATCATCTCCAAGTTTTCCAGTGCTTCTTTGGGCAGTTTTCCTGCTACGCCATCCTGCAAGGATTCCGTTAGCCCCACAATACCAACCAAAGGTGTACGCAGTTCGTGAGAGGTATTGGCGAGGAACTCATCTTTGAGTTTGTCAATTTTTTGGAGTTCGGCCACTCGTTGTTTTTCCAACTCCGTACGTTTTCTTTCCTCTAAAACAGCCCTTTTCTTTTCTTCTTCGGCCTGTTTGGCGCGTTGCACTTGTTTATATCGATTGAAGGCAAACCAAAGAAAGAGTAGAGCGGCGGCGGCGATACCAATGATTATATTTCGTAAGGTTTTTTGTTGGTTCAGCCTTAAGGTGTTGATTTCGGCGTCTTTTTGGAGGGAGGCTATGGCATCCTGCTTCTTTTCGGTATCAAAACGCACTTGGAGTTCTTCAATTTGTTTGGACTTTTCTACATTGAAAAGACTATCTTTTATGGAAATAAATTGGTTTTTGAAGGTCAGGGCTTTTTCAAAATCACCCGTTCCCTCATAAATTGAGGATAAGACTCTGTAATTTTCTTGAAGCTGTTCCCTAGCTCCAATATCCTCTGCAATGGCAATAGCTGAATTGATGTTTGCTTCGGCCTGGGCATAATTTTGCATTCCAAGATAAATAGTACCTATTTGGGTGTAGCTCATGGACAGTTCCAAACGTTGCCCTAATTTTTCCCGAAGTGCCAAGGCCCTTTTATGATAATCCAAAGCTTGTGGGTATTGTTTCAAATATCCATAGACCTTGCCCAATGCTTCATAATCGAATGCAATTCCCCAATCGCTTCGGGTCTCTTCATCTAATACAAGTGCTTCTTTGAAATATTGAACGGCAAGATTATAATCTTTTTGCAACATATAGGTATCGCCAATATTGAACAAACAATTGGCTATTTCGGTTTTATGGTCCAAAGTCTTGAAGATTTCCAGAGCCGTTTGATAGCTCTCCATGGCTTCGGATGTTTTCCCAGTCTTTTTTAAGATCTCTCCCAAAGCATTCAGGGTAGTGGCAATGCTGAAGGTGTCCTCATGCTCTTCGTAGATTTTAAGGATATCATAATAGATTTTTAGACTCTCGTCATAATTGCCCAAATTGTCCAGAATGATAGCTTTTTGGTACAATCCGTTGGCCACTGCGAAGGGTTCCTTTTTGGTTTGGTCAAAGTTCAGATAACTATCAATATAGGTCAATGCTTCACTATAGTTTCCTTTTTGTCGTTCAAGAACGGCATACTGATAATCTGCCATGGAAAGCCCCCAAGGCATATTAGCTTTTTTACTAATGGAAAGGAAGCTATCAATATGCTTTTTGGCCAATTCAGCATTGCTGCGATTATTTAGATATTCCCAGGCTATATCCTTTAGGATTCTAATTTTTAACGAATCTGATGTCAGGGTTGGATATACTTGTTGAAGGCTGTCTATGCGACCTGTTTGACCCTGCAATGTGTTCACAACAATGCATAGAAAAATCACTATGGAGGCTGACCGTTTGATGATTCTGGTTTTAGGTTGATGTACAGCAACTTAAATGTAGTGCATTAAAGTGTTATCCACAAAAAAAGAAACCCGCACAAGCGGGCTTTTTACTACGTTTTTTCTTCAATAAAAGATAAGCTTATCCGTACCTCGTCCTATTGTTGCATTTTCAGGTAATAGTCAACCGAATGTTTTCCAGAACCATAAAGTGCAAAGAAGATACACGCAAAAAACACAATTAAGGCCATAATAAGGTTGGGCACGTGCATTACCCCCAAAAAATTGGTTAAAATAGCTCCCAGTAAAATGGGTAATTGTGCAAAAACGGCCCATCGAGTAAGTAGGCCCACCACAATCAAAAATCCGCCCACAAAATGAGCAGGGGCAACATAGTGTAAAATAATCATGCCACCCGGCATTTCTTGAAAGGGTCTAGCTATCTCAGACATTTGTTCATAATTGGTCATGAACTCAATGCCTTTGATAAAAAGAAATACCCCCAAGGCAACACGTAAAAGGTCCAAAGGATAGTAGGTGTGGGTATTGGCCCATTTGTTCAAATTTTTAACTGTTCCCATGGTTTCTGAATTTTAAATTCACCTTATAAGATACTCATTTTAAGTGGCATATAAAAATCAAAGTACTGGGTTATGGCTGGAATACACTACATTTAAGCTCATATGATGCACCCAAAATACAAGCGATATCTTAAGCAGGCTTTTTTATTTGCCTGTATCTGGTTATTGTTTGGATTGATCTATGGCATTGTGGAACAGGGCTTATTGGGAAGGATTGATTTATATCCTGCCACCCATAATAAATATGATTTTGAAACCTCACTTACCTATGCTTGTATTGGAGGCTTCTTTATGGGGTTTTTGCATGGCTGGGTAGAGGTTACGTGGTTGAGCAAAAAGTTTACCAAGAGTCCGCTTTGGATTAAGATTGTCCTTAAAACATTGTTCTATCTTCTATTCATTATCATTTTTCTAACGGTATTGACCTTGAGCGTGAACTCCAATCGATTTGATTTGTCCTTATTTCATCCCACAGTGATCCAAAGCGTAAAAAAGTTTATGAACAGTTTCGCATTTTGGAGTGTGGTCATATATATTGGTTTTGGTATTACGATTGGGATGCTTTTGGTTGAAATTTCATCCTATTTGGGAAGTGGGGTGTTCTTGAATTTTGTATTTGGAAAATATCATACACCCAAAAGGGAAAGCCGGATTTTTATGTTCTTGGATATGAAATCCTCCACCTCCATTGCAGAACAACTAGGGCATTCCAAATATTTTAGATTGCTAAAAGAATATTATGGGGATATGGCCAATGCCATTTTGGAGACTTCTGGTGAAATTTACCAATATGTTGGAGATGAGATTGTGGTCACTTGGCCCGAAAAGAGTGGGTTGTATGCCAATAACTGCATTGAATGCTTTTTTAGAATTTCCAAGACGTTGGAAAAAAGAAAGTCGCACTACCTGAAGAGATTCAATTTTTTTCCATCCTTTAAAGCGGGCTACCACATTGGTCTGGTGACCACAGGTGAGATAGGGGTCCTTAAAAAAGAGATCATTTATACAGGGGACGTGCTCAATACCACGGCCCGGATTCAGGCAGAATGCAATAATTATGACGTTAGGATGCTGATTTCTGAACAACTCGTAAATCAGTTGGCAAAGAGCAAATCATATGAGTTTAAAAAGATGGACAACTTGCAGCTTCGGGGTAAAAGGCAATTGATCCAATTGTATACTTTGGAAACCTTCACGGAGGAAAATCAGAGTAAAAGCTCCATCTGAATATCGCTACGTTCATAGGGAGAACTGGCCCCCACAATTTCCCTAAACCCTAATTTTTGATAAAGGTTGAGTGCAGGTTGTAAAACCCGATTGCTCTCCAAATATATTTTTTTGGCTCCCAATGATTTGGCCTTTTCTACCATGTGTTGCCCCAAAAGTTTACCAATTCCCTTTCCTTGTGCTTTTGGGGATACCCCCATTTTCGCCAACTCAAAATCATAAGCATCACGTATACTAGGGATAAGGGCGCAAACACCCACGGCTTCTTCATCCAAAAGCGCAACCGCTATATAGCCGCCCTTGTCCAAGATATATTCCTTGGGGTGGTTTAATGAAATATGGTCCATTTCTTCCATTTTAAAATATTTGCTTATCCACTCCTCATTAAGCGACTTAAAGACAGTAGCATACACATCAGAATACGGAATAATGCGAATGAAGTTGCCCATGGCGTTCGTTTTAGAATTAAGGAAACACAAAAGTAGTCGGAATGATTAAAAAAAATGACAGCTAACAAGCTCTTTTCTAGGGGAACCACTCAATTTTTTTTGGTGATTTACGTTTAATTAACGAGTAAGGCTGTTTTTTAACGAAAAAATTAGCTGTTTACCGAGAAAATACCTAAGATTGTATATTATTTAAGTAGTAAAACTCTTACAAGTTCCCAAATCTTGCTAATGAGACCAAACAAAAAACATACACCTGACCCCATCAGGCCCATTAACCTACAAACCCCCATCGGCTATGGATATAAAACTACCTTTATTTTCCAAAGAAATAACCCTGTTCTCTTGTGAGCGGGTTTTTTATTTGATTTTATGCGGTTTTTTGCTGGGGCCTATTGTTCATTCCCAGGATAGTAACCCCTATGTTACCTACAATGTTCCGTTTCAGAATTTGCTGAAATTCAACCGGTTCTTGATTAATCCAACCTTTTCATCTGTTAGGGAAGACAAATCGTATGTAAACCTGTTCCATAGGAGTCAAAGTGCAGACTTTGAAAACAACACGCAAAATTACTTTTTGAGCTATAGCGGACAGGTGAGCGATAGGATAGGTATAGGGTTCAGTCTTTACAATCAGCAAGAAGGGGTTATCTCAAATCTGGGGGTAATGGCCAATTATGCGCATGGCATTCAATTGGGAAGGGAAAGTAGCTTAACCTTTGGAGTCAATATTCCCTACTATGTGAGTAGTATTGATCCCGATAGAGCGGTTACGGTAGAGGAAGACCCATTTCTCAATAATACCTCCAAAAATTCCATCATCTCCTTTCAACCTGGATTGAATCTTTCTGTTGGCAAGTTTGATTTTGGGGTGTTTGCCCATAATCTTTTGGATTATAACATGAGTTCGGGAAAATCATTGACGGATTTAAACCAAAAAACATTTTCTGGTCATATTCAATTTGCCCAAGAATTTAAGAACGGCTCGGGAATTTTTGAGGATGGCCGGTTGTTGCCTCTGGCGCGTATACGGCTGGAAGGTGAAGAAGACCCAATCTTTGGAGGTGGAATCATCCTTGACCTTCCTAAATTGGGATGGATCCAGGGAGGGTATGACCAGCTTTATGGTGCTTCTGCCGGTACAGGGTTTAACCTTAATCGGAGACTTTCCTTTGGATACAACTTTGAGAAAAACCTGAATAATGACTTTATAAACTTAGGAGTAACACATGAAATCTCAATTGCTTATTCATTTGTACCCATGATGGCCAGAAACATTGTGGTGGACAACGAAGATGACCCCAAGGCCCGAAAACCCATTGAAGGAGGTTTGGTGGCAGATGCCAAAAAAGAAAAGGAAGAGAAAAAGGGCAAGTTGGATGTTGAAACTACATTACGTCCCACAAACAAAGAAGATTTGGCGTTTTGGGAAGAACAAATAGCAATTTTGAAAGCCCAACAAGAAGATAGCTACGCCGTGATTGATGAATTGCTTTTTAAAATGGACTCCATGGAGCAGAGTCGCCAAAAGGACCTTGAAAAGCGATTTGAAATGGTCATGCGCATGGTAAAACGGCAAACGGATGATGGGCATCCAGATGTTGAGAACAAGGCAGAAAAGCTGTATTTTGCCAATAGTGAGGATTTGGATTCCATTTACAATTCTATGGAAAAAGAACGCTTAGCCGATAATTCAACCATTGCCAAAAAAGAAGCTCCAGAGAAAAAAGGATCATTCAATGGTGGCGCCTACAAACCCATTGAAAAATTTATCAGTCTGGATGGCGTGGGAAAGGGACACTACATTGTGGCCAATGTCTTTAAAAATGAAAATTACCTCAATAGTTTTATGGCTAAACTCAAGGCGCAGGGACTAAACCCAAAATATTTTAAGAACCCTGATAATGGTCTTAACTATGTGTATTTGGCCAAATATGACGAAAATACGGAGGCGTACGCAGCCTATCAGTCCAAAATGAAAGGGAAATACAACGATGAAATTTGGATCATGCATGTAGACAACCCCCGTTATTCCAACTGGGCGGATGCCATTTTCCAAGATATTGAATAGATTGCCCTACGGTTTTCTGTTCTTCATTTCCGAAGCGATTGACTTACTGCTGGCATCACGTTTTTCGAGTTCCGAAATGATTTTGGCATGGTCCTCAGTTCGAGTTTGGGAAAGCTTATAGGTAGCTTGAATATCGGTGATCTCAATTTGAAACCCGACCACTCCTTTTACTTGTCGCAATGTTTTGGGCGACATGTTTTTGAGCGAAATAGGATGCTTTGAATCCTGTTCGTATTTCTCCACCAATTTATGCATGGAAGCCATGGTTGCTTCTTCCGATAAAATTTTTAAAACCCCATAGACATGCACCGCGATGTAGTTCCATGTAGGTACCTCTTCTTCCTTGTACCACGACGAAGAAACATAGCTGTGTGGCCCATTGAAAATACAAAGCACTTCTTGATTTTCTGAAAAATGTTTCCATTGGGGGTTTGCTTTGGCAATGTGTCCCACTAGAATATCTTTTCCATCGTTGTTTGTACCCAATTCCAGAGGAATATGGGTGGCCCAAGGTTTATGGTCAATCGTATTTATTAAGATTCCAAAACTGTTTTTGGCCAAGAAATCCTTTATTTCATTAAGGTCCTCGTTCTTGTAGTGTTGGGGAATGTACATGGATCAAAAAAGTATTCTCAATTAGTTTTTGTGATGGGCGGCATAATGCTCTTGGATAAGATCCCTGCCAAAATCGCCATCAAAATCGCGCCAAACAGAATGGATATGATTGGCATTGTTCTGGGAATTATCAAACTCTATTAAGAAAGTCTTTCCTTGAATGCTGTAATAGTGGGGCTCGCCCAAAAAAGTCGCTCCCGCCCATGCAAAATGAATGTCTTGCACTTCTTCGGACTCCAGTTTTCCCATTCGGATTTTGGCGATGTCGTTAGGTACTGCAGAGATATACTCGTGAATCAGCTTCATTAAAGCTTCTTGCTGCGATTTGTCCAAAGCTGTTAAGGAAATGCCTTTGGGGCTATCGGCAGACACGCTCACTGAATTCTTGGTTAAGATATCCCAAGGCGCTTTGTCATCAAAAATGGCCTTTGTTTTTTGTTCACTTGAGAGTGAATTGATAAGCTGTAACCCCAAATTTTCTTCCATGGCCAATGTATGTTCTCCTTTTCTAGGTCCCGATTGAACAATTGCGGGGTTGGCGCCAAAAAAACGGGGTGTAAATGAAATTTTGTCGTCAACACTGGTGAAGCTTAACAAGATATGATGTCCCTCAAAAGTCCAGCTCCAAACCTCGTCTTTTGCAGGGTTGCCATATACGGAGATATGATATTTGTTAATGTCCCGCATGTGGGTATCACCGGTTTCCTCGGCAAGTACGTTTTCCAAACTCATAATGTCCATGGTCTTGTTATACCCAGATTGACTTAAATGCTGCTTCAACATTTTGTGGAACAATTCTTTTTGCTTGGCATTCAGTTCCCCCAATTGGATTCCTGATCTAGGCCACATGGTAGCCGGAAAATAATGCCAGGTTTCCCGTGATACATCATCAAATTGCAGTTGGGTCTTGCTCAGTTGGGCATCATCAAGGGAGTTCAAAAAATCCAAGACAGGGTCTGTGGCATATGACTGTAAGGAAAACAAGAACAGAAAGAAGAAGAGGTACGGAATGTTTTTTTTCATGAGTGTATGGCAATCAAACCTTTGAGGTTTGATTTTATGTCTATTAATTGATTAAAGATAGGATAAATTGACTTCAAAGATTGATGAATCAAAAAATATCACAATAAAAAAGCGGGACGTTTGTCCCGCTTCATTCTGTTGATATATGATAGAAGCTTAATTGCTCTCTTCTTCAACCACTTCGGCTTCCAATACAAAGTCTTGGACTGTTTTGTTCGCAGCCACAATATTTACCTCTAAAGTATCACTGTTTACATAGCCAGTCAAAGAAGCAAAAGCTTTATAAGTACCAGCTTCAAGACCCATAATGGCATAATTTCCATCAATATTGGTAGCACCGGAGGTGATAGGCTCATCATCGGCATCCAATATGGAAATTTGAGCATCTTCCAATACAACGGTTTCTTCACCTTCCATAGTTGTCACGGTTCCACTCAAAGTTCCTGCAGTGGAAAGGTTACTCGCTTTGATCACGGGCTTAAAATTAAATCCTGTGATACCATCCACGGAGTTCAAATTTCCTTTGGCAACGAAAGAACGGCTTACATCAAAGTCCAACAATAAATCGCTGGATAGACCTCCTGCGACAGTTAAGCCTGGATCAATGAATATTTTGATGCCGGTCTGTGCTCCACTGGGAACATCCAAATCAAAGGTTCGGTCATCAGTTAGAACAACGTTCACACCTCTTACGTGTACTCGCACCAAATCATAGGTTCCGGCAGGGACCTCTACATCGGCCAATTCTTCGGTAACACCATTGGTAAGGTCCAGAAGGTTCACGGATATTTCTTCTTCCATCAAAGCAACAAAAGAAGATTCGTCGTCGTCATCCATTTCTTCATCTTCGCTATCTTTTAATCGCGCATCAACTTTAAAGACAGTAACATTGGCTTCTGCGACCATGTCAAATGGAAAGGGAGCGTCTGTAAGTTGAACGGTCATTCTTCCGGTAGTATCACCGGGATTTCCGTTGTTTTCATCTTCAGAGCAGCCAATAAATGCCAAAAAAGCAAGGCTCAATGCATAAAAAAAGATTTTAGTTCTCATAAATCGGGGTTTTATTTATTAATAGTAACGTAACTAATTACGCAGAAAACCCCTATCAAAGATTGATTACTCCCTGGTTTTTCGATGAACTACATGGATTTTTAAGACTTTTGCATCTAAAATCTTACAGATTATTGACCTTCACGAGGACTGACTTCACCAGTAGAACCGCTTAGATCTTTTCGGTAAATCCACAGCTCACCCATGTCACCATTGGTAGCAGCCTCTACATCTTTAAGAAAGCCTGCAAAACTTCCGGCACCATGAACTTCTTCGTACCATTGTGCAAATTTGTCCTCTCGTCCCATCCATTCGGATTTGTCAAAAAAATCGACCCAAACAAAATCTTGACCACCCATGTTGGGTAACTCGTTGTAGTATGCTCCCCATTGTTGGTCCGGATCCTTGGTCTTGAAAACTTTGTATACACGGTCCAAGATCGAATTGAATTCCATCTGCTTGAACCTTTTAATGTCCACCATAAAAATGGAAAGGTTTTTAAGATTAAAATCTTTGGAAAAATTGGAATGTGCCAAATCATTTTTCCAGTAGTTGGTCTCCATTTCGGGCAGGGCATTCGCAGCCACATTGGTGTTCCAGTCCATCGTGTGGGCCTCATCATAGTTATTTACTTCGTCCATGGCGGCCCAACCTGTTGGTCCCATACTCCAAATGTATTTTCCGGAATTTTTGCCACTGGCCACCCAAAAAACACTCACAGTGCCTGCACCATCTGCATGGTATTTTTTGTTATGCGCAGCCAAACCGGCTTCAAATGCGTCAATTTTTTCAGGATGTGGGGTCATCATTACGTTCATAAAGATTGGACCTTGCATCTCCTGTGCCATTGCAATAAGAGGCACCATTGTTAGAATTACTAGTAGTCGTTTCATTTTGTAGTTGTTTAGTTTTAGTTATTCGGTTTGTTCTTCATCCATCATTTTGGCTTCAGCTTCTATCTTTTGAAGCTCCAAAACAATTGGAGTGGGATCCCAGTACCCATATTCCTGTACAATTTTTCCGTCCACAAATTGAAAGGTCAAATGCACGGGTACCTCAAATTCTTTTCCATTGGCGGCCAATTCGCCTTTCCAGGTCAACCAGCAGTTTACCCAAGTCTCACCCTCGTCTGTCACCACCATTTCATATTCTTGATGATTGTCTCCAAACCCACGGGAGGCGTACTCACTGTCCGCTTGCTTGTGATAGGCAATAGCCTCATTGGAAGACAAAGGATTGTCTTTGGTATTGTAATAGGTCTTTGAGGTGTCCGCAAACATGCTGGTGTCATAATTTTTAGTGTCGTAATTGGAAATTACCTTTTTGACAGTGTCAATTTCAGGGGAATTTTGGGTGTACCGAACCGGACCTTGCTGACAGGCATTAAGGCTCAGCGCCAAAATGGGACATAGAAAAAGAATTTTCATTGCTAGTGTTCTCATAATGTTGATATTTAGGTTGATGTGTTACAAATCTGCAATCAATGTGTTCGATTGGGAAAAACAACTTGCCTAATTTTCAACTTCGTGAATCAAGCCCAGCGCAAGTGGAAGGTCTATTTTAATTAAAGGGAACTAAAAATAAGGGACGGGTAACAGATAAGCTGCTATCACTACCTGAATATATTAAAAATATGTTAACAAAATTAAATAATATTAATTTTTTAAGTAAATGAATAGTATATTATTAATTATTGAGTCTTTTTCTTACAAATATTCAATATCATCCTTGCAAAATCTGCCTAAAGGATGTTGGAGGCCTACAAAACAAAAGAAAAGGCTGTCTAAGATGTAGATTTTCGTCAACCTGAACTTGATTCAGGTTCTCATACCGATTTGTTTATTAGTATGATATGATTCTGAAATGCCTTGCCTGCCGGAATTCAGAATGACGTTGTCCCATACAGTTAAGACAGCCTTGGTAGGGTTTATTCAATAGTGTAGGTCGTTTTTATGGCCTCGGTAACCCGAAAATATCCATAAGCAATATTTTCTGGGTTGTCTGTATTTACACAGTTGCCCACTAAAGGCACTGGAGTGGGGCTAAAGGGGTTTCCTGCATTTTCGTACTGTTCCACCAAAAGCCGGAGGTAATCGTGATATTGTTTTGATATGCCATAAAAAGCAATGGCAACGGTTTCCCCAGGTTGAAACTCCGTGATACCATCATCCTCATCGGCTAATTTTTCATAGTAGATAGTGAATTCATTCCCATCAATAAACTCATCTTTGATGTAATACAGCTCTGGAAAGAGATTTGCCTCACTTTTAAAACGTAGAAAGTAATAGTTTTCAATGCCCTCAGGATCCTGAAAAGTTACGTTCACCTCCAAGGCATCTTCATCCTCTCCATCTTCCGTGGATTGGTAGACGTCTACAATATCACTCACAGGAACCAAGGTCTCTTTGGCGGTATATCGCTCTTCGTTATAAATGACCTCCAATGCGTAGGTGTTTCCTATTACTGGAATAAAGCTAGAGGTTGTGTATTCTCCGTTATTCTGATCCTCAAAAACAAATTCGGCCCCAGAATCTTCATTGGTGACCCTTACCGATGCGCCAAGAACAGGAGCAATCTTTTGCTCGGCAAAATAAGGGGTTGAAGTGCTCAATAAAATGGTCTGGTCACTCCCTGAAGTGCCTCTTTCCCAATCCAAAGAAGCTTCAATGGTGAGTCTTGGAGGAGCTTCGGGAACATCAACTTCAATAACATCTGTACATGAAGCGCCAATAAGCAAAAAACAGAAATAAAGTATATGAAATGGTTTCATCAGTTTAGAATTTAAAATTATAGGTTACGGAAGGTACAATGCCAAAAATGGCGGTTCTGGTGGCTTCATTGGCCCCGGTCTCCAAATTTTGACCAAAAGAGATGGAGGCCGCATTTTTCCGATTGAAGACGTTGTAGATTCCAAAGACCCATTCGCCCTTCCATCTTTTATCAGGTCTTCGGTTGGGACGATAGGTAGCAGAAACATCCAAGCGGTAATACGCGGGCAATCGGTCTGCATTTCGTTGTGAATAACTGGCAATGGAGACACCCTCGTACTGATACTGTCCATTGGGGTAGGTGACGGGTCGCCCAGTTTGATAAATGGCATTGGCCCCAAAACTCCATTTGTCATTTAGTTGATAAGCTCCAGTGAGGGAGATGTCGTGAGTACGATCATAAGGCGTACTGTACCATTTGCCATTGTTGATTCCGGGGCCACCTGCATTGCCTCCAGGAGTGCGCTGTTCGGATTTGGCTAGTGTGTAGGCCACCCATCCGGTAAATGCACCTTCATTTTTGCGCAGCAATACTTCCAGACCATAGGCCCGGGATTCGCCGGATAATACTTCACGTTCAATGGTGTTGTTTCCGATAAGGTCAGAACCGTCAATGTAATCAATTCGGTTGTCTACCGTTTTGTAGAAGGTTTCCACTTCCATGGAATACATTTTGTCCTTGAAGTTTCTGAAATACCCTAAAGCAAACTGATCGGAAAGTTGTGGTTTGATGTATTTTCCACTGGGTGTCCACACGTCTATAGGAGTTACTGTTGAGGTGTTGGACAGTAAATGAATGTATTGGGCAGCTCTGGAATACCCCACTTTTACCGAAGAGACCTCGTTGAGTTGATAAGCTAATGACACCCTTGGTTCAAAATTGCTAAAGGTTTCAATGCTTTCACTTTTTGAATATATAGTCTCGCCAATGGGATCTTGCCGCTCGTAAATGCGCAGGGTACTGTTGTACACCAACGGGCGGTCATTCACATAGTCATTCAAAGGTTGTCCTCCCATTCGGTTAAAATGACTGAACCGAATCCCATATTGAGCCGTTAGGTCATCCGTGAGTTTATGCTCAGCATTTACATAGGCTGCACTTTCCAAAGCTCTTTTCTTGTCCAATTGCAATTCGTTGATGGCAGAGGTCGGACTTGTGGGCTTTATCTGTCCTGGATCAAACACATACTTTATGGTGCTTGCCCCAAAATCCAACTTAAAGGCATCATTGAAATAATACTTTAGATCATACTTAATATTATAGTTTTGGATGGAGGAAACCCAATCAAACTCAAAATCATTGATGTTGAGTTCGTAATCATAATTGCTGTAGATGAGTGATAAGTTGGAAAACAACCTGTCGTTAAAAATATGATTCCAACGAAGGTTTCCAGATGCGTTTCCATAACTGCTACTAAAGGAGCCTCCAATATCAAAAAGATCTCGCCCAAAATAGCCAGATAGGTACAGACGGTTATTTTTGTTGAGGTTGTAGTTGGTCTTCAGGTTGAGGTCATAAAAACTGGCACTGTTGTCCTCACCTGCAAGTTTTAAGAATAGATGTGCATAGGAGCCTCTTCCTGCCACCAAAAAGGAACCACGGTCATTGAACATAGGTCCTTCCACGGCCAATCGGCTGGAGATGGCACCAATGCCTCCGGTCATTTCAAAGTTTTTACTGTTACCGTCCTTTTGGCGAACATCCAATACAGAGGATACCCGTCCTCCAAATCTTGCAGGAATACCGCCTTTGTATAATTTTAGGTCCTTAACCGCATCAGCATTGAACACGGAAAAGAAACCCAATAGGTGGGAGGTGTTGTAAATAATGGCCTCATCCAGTAACACCAAGTTTTGGTCCACGGCGCCCCCACGCACATGAAAACCACTGGAGCCTTCCCCGTTGCTGGTAACCCCGGGAAGAATCTGCAACGACTTAATGATATCTACTTCACCTAAAACCACGGGCATTTGTTTCACCGTTTTAATGTTGAGTTTGGAAACACTCATCTCAGGTTTGCGGAGTACGGCGCGTTCTGGCTCTTCGGCAGTGACTTCAACCTCATCCAGTTGCGTTGAAAATTCCACCAGTTCCATATTCAAGGTGATATTTTTATCTAAAACCACTTGTTTGCTGACTTCGTTAAAGCCCATGTAAGAAAAAATGAGGGTATAAGAACCCGGAGGGGCACTGATTGAATAGAAGCCATACTCATTGGTAATAGCGCCAATATCTGTTCCTTTTAAAAAAATGGAAGTACCAAAAAGGGTTTCCCCATTGCTTTGGTCGGTTACTTTTCCACTGATGGTAAAATTGTTTTGGGCTTGCACTAACGATGAGCCCAATAGAAGGGACAGGACCAAGCACCAATAGGCTGGCCCGTTCCTTTTCTTGTTTTGTTTCATTTGATGGTTTGAATTTAGAATTACGATTCGTTTTTTGATTTCTTCGCTTTAATGACATTTCAAAAAAGCAAGGGTTGCATGTGGGGTGAAAAAAAGAAGTTAACATGGAACGGGAGGTGTTCGTTTGGGCAGAGACGTTGTTCGTCTAAGTTTCAAAGGGGAGACCAAAAAGATTGCCTAAATTCACTTCATTACATAATTACAAACCAATGAATAAATTCCTTTTAATGATGGCCGTGGTGCTATCCTTGACCGCATGTACGGAGAAAAATAAGATTCCTGTTTACGCTTGGATTGGAGGTCCCGGTGAAGCCACTGACCAAGAATTGGCGACCCAATTTTCTGATTTGAAAGAAAAGGGCGTGGATGGGCTGATGTACAACGGTGGACATGATCCCCAGACCTATAAACGCGTTGGGAAATTGGTAAAAGAGGCCGGAATGGAGTTTCACACTTGGATTCCGACCATGGTGCAAGGTGAAAACCCAAAACTGAAGAAAGAATGGTACGCCATCAATGGAAAAGGGGAATCTGCATTTGATAAACCCGCCTATGTTCCGCATTACACATTTTTGTGTCCTAGCAAGGAGGGGGTCTATAACTTTTTGGCCAATCTCTATGGAAGTGTTGCCGAATTGGAAGAAGTGGACGGTATTCATTTGGATTACATTCGTTTTCCCGATGTTATTCTGGCTCGCGGCCTTTGGGACAAATACGGACTGGTGATGGATAGGGAATACCCCCAATTTGATTATTGCTATTGTGATGATTGCACATCTGCCTTTAAAGAAAAAACAGGAATTAATATCAAAGAAGTGGAGGACCCTGCCCAAGTGACTGAGT
This sequence comes from Muricauda sp. MAR_2010_75, assembly GCF_000745185.1. NCBI lineage: Bacteria > Pseudomonadati > Bacteroidota > Flavobacteriia > Flavobacteriales > Flavobacteriaceae > Allomuricauda > Allomuricauda sp. MAR_2010_75. The sequence continues at coordinate 4,243,593 of NZ_JQNJ01000001.1, read as the reverse complement.
GGAAACAATTCCGATATGATCTAATCACCAATATTGTAAACCGATTGGCAGATGAAGTTCATTCCAAAGGAAAAAAGATAAATGCGGCCGTTTTTCCAGGCCCTTCCATTGCCAAAAAATTGGTGCGACAGGATTGGGGCCAATGGAACTTGGATGCCATTTATCCTATGAACTATAACGATTTTTATTTGGAAGGCCCAGAATGGGTAGGAGAAATGGTAAATGAGGAAGTGGCAACAGCAAAAAACGGGGTTCCCGTGTACAGCGGACTGTTTATTTGTCCGAGACCCGAGAAAAAAGGAAGTGAAAAGGACCCGGAAAACCATGGGCTGCTTCCAGAAGAGATAGGAGAGGCCATTAAGGGCTCAATGGAGAACGGTGCTACGGGAATTTGCCTGTTTACCCCAGGAAGAATGACCGAGGCCCATTGGGAAGCCTTTGAGGAGGCCATCCATAAAGAGTACAGTGTTAAATAATAGTTGTTTAGTTATGAGGTGTATGCCCGGCGATCGATTGGTTGTTGGGCTTTTTTTTACAACAGTTCGTCCTTCCAACATAACAATTCGGTAATTCTTCCTTTCCAATAGCCATTTTTTGGGTGATTTTTGATGCATCAATCAGAGAATCATCAGTCGAGACTATAAAAAGGGCGTGGAAACTTTTTGCTACTTTTAGCGGGGATACGCCCCTTTTTACGTAAAAGAAAGCGCGGTAAACAAGACCAGAAATGGAGAAAGCGATTAAATATATTGGCAAACTACTATCAATAGCAATAGTGGTTGGTCTTGTTTTGGCTACGATTTTTATTGGCTTGAAGGCACTTTCCGGTGGAGATGTGGCTTTTGATGCCAAAATGATGCGCGAAGTGGGGTACTACATTTTTTATTCCATCGTACTGACTTTTCTCAACAGTTTCTACTATGATTATGTGAACCATAAAGTAACCTGGAAACGATATGCCAAATACCGTTTGGCCATAAGTGCCATAGGAGGCATCCTTGTCACCATGATGGGCATTTTGTGGATCAGGATGGTACTTGGTTTGGGTTTTGAAGGGAAGGACTGGGAATCTTTTATAGCAGGCGAAGAACCTGCATTTTATGTTGTGGCCCTTTTGATAACCATGGTGGTCTCGGTGTTTTTCCATGCGGTATATTTCTATAAAAATTGGCAGGAAAAGCGAGTAAAGGAACAAAAAATCATAGCAGGCACAGCTTCTGCGCGCTTTGATGCCCTCAAGAACCAATTGGACCCCCATTTTTTGTTCAATAGCCTAAATGTACTTACTAGTCTTATTGAGGAAGACCCGGACCAGGCACAACGTTTCACTACATCCTTGTCCAAAGTGTACCGGTATGTGTTGGAACAGAAAAACAAGGATTTGGTCACTGTGGATGAAGAACTCAATTTTGCGAGAACCTATGTCCGGCTCCTAAAAATGCGGTTTGAGGATAGTATTGTTTTTGAAATTCCGGAAAAATGTACCATTCCGGATGCCAAGATCGTCCCCCTTTCCTTACAATTACTACTGGAAAATGCGGTGAAACATAACGTTGTAACAAGCTCAAAACCATTGCATATCAAAGTTTTTGAACAAAACGGGATGTTGGTGGTAAGCAATAATCTTCAGGAAAAGCAGGTAGTTAAAAAAAGTAGTGGAGTAGGACTGCAGAACATAAAACAGCGCTACAATATGTTAACGGACCGTGAAGTAACCATAACAAAGAACACCTTGGATTTTAGTGTTGCCCTACCTATGCTTACCCAACAAGTATCGGTTTCAGAGACGCAGCAAAGTTATATTGAAGAAAAAAGATATGCCAAGGCCAAGGAACATGTAAAGGCCATTAAGGAGTTCTATAGTAATTTAATGGCCTATTGTGTTGTGATTCCGTTTTTGTGGTGGATCAATTTAAAGACCACGGATTTTCTTTGGGCTTTTTTCCCTACCATAGGTTGGGGTTTTGGGGTTTTGGCACATGGCATGGAGGCTTTTGGATATAACCCATTGTGGGGCAAACGCTGGCAGGAGCGAAAGATTCGGGAACTCATGGACAGTGAGGATTTTTAATTTCCTTATCGGACATCGGACATCGGACATCGGACATCGGACATCGGACATCGGACATCGGACATCGGACATCGGACATCGGACATCGGATATCAGATTCAACTTGTAACCATTTAGCACCCACCTTCCGCTCCTTTACGCATAATCCAACACCTCACCCACAATTCATCCCCAAAAAACAACAGTTCACGAAACTACTTTTTCAGATACCAGCAGGGATTGCGAATTTTGGTATGTAATAAAAAAACAACAAAACCATTCGTTATGAAAGACTTAGATGAATATAAATACCTTAGGGCAAAAGGAAAGGTTGAAAAAATCAAATCCTTTTATTCAAGCCTATTGGCCTATTGTGTTGTAATTCCAATTTTAGCCTATTTAAATTACAAGACCACTAGTTTCCCTTGGGTGGTTTTCCCTGCGGTTGGTTGGGGCATTGGACTTGTGCTTCTCTGGATGTGTGCCCAGGGCTACAATCCCATTTTAGGAAAAGATTGGGAGGAGCGTAAGATTCGTGAGCTTATGAAGGACAAAAATTTTTAACAATGCCTATATTTAGGTGAACATCTAAAGCAGGACAAATGGAAAATTTAGATAAAGAAAGCAAATACATGAGGGCAAAAGAACGGGTGGATGAACTTAAAAAGTTCTATGCCAACCTGTGGTCCTACATACTGGTCATTTCAATTTTGGCCTTGATCAATTACCTGACCAATGGGTTTAGCTATATGTGGTTTTTGTGGGCCGCATTCGGTTGGGGTATTGGAGTGTTCTTTCATGCTGTAGGTACTTTCAACTTGAATCCTTTCTTCGGGAAAGGTTGGGAAGAAAGAAAGATAAAGGAGTTTATGAAAGAAGACGAAAACACAAAAAAATGGAGATGATCATGAATGATTTAGAAAAAGATAAATACAAGAGGGCCAAAAAGCGCGTAGAGGATATGAAGGGGTTTTATATCCACATGTCCATCTATATCGTGATCAATACATTTATCCTTGTGAACATTTATATGCATTCGGATAATTTTTGGCAATGGCCGCATTTCATCACCTTGTTTGCCTGGGGCATTGGCTTGACCATGCACGGGGCCAAGGTATTTGGATTTAGTTTACTATTCGGAAAAAACTGGGAAGAGCGACAAATCCAAAAGTATATCGACAAAGACAAGAAAGACGCGGATAAGTACGTGTAGCGATGCAATATGGAAAACCTGGAAGACAACACATATAAGAAGGCTACCAAACGGGTCAAAGAGTTGAAAGATTTTTACCGACACCTAAAAGTTTTTGTGGTGATCAACGCCATTTTGTATCTATTTAAAAGCGGGGCGTTGCAGCAGTTTCTTCCGGAGGGGCTTTCTTTGGAGACCTACTACTTTAATTGGGTGGATGCCCATCTGGTCATCTGGATCTTGATATTGGCGGTTCATACCGCATATCTGTTTAGACATAAATTGACTTTCTTGAAGAAGTGGGAAGAGCGACAAATCCAGAAATACATAGAAAAGAATGAACATGAAAACAGAAGGTATAAATAATATCCAAATGAAATGAACGTAATCATCATTGAAGATGAAAAACCGGCCGCAAGACGTTTAAGTCGTTTGTTGGCGGAACAGGGAGTGGAGGTCTCCACTATGTTGCACTCCGTAGACGAATCCATTGAGTGGTTTCAGAACAACCCACAGCCCGACCTTATTTTTTTGGACATTCAATTATCGGATGGTCTTTCGTTTGAAATTTTTGATGCTGTCGATGTAAAAAGCGCCATCATTTTCACCACTGCTTTTGATGAATATGCCCTCCAAGCTTTCAAGCTAAATAGCATTGATTATTTGCTCAAACCCATCGATGATGAAGACCTGGAAAAGGCTGTTAAAAAGTACCGGGATTTTAAACCAGAAAATCAAAAAATTTCGGTGGATTTCAACGACATCAAAAAGCTATTGATAGACCCTTTGGATCGTGAATATAAAAAACGATTTACGGTTAAGGTGGGACAACATTTAAAAATTGTAAATGCCGATGATGTGGAATGTTTTTATTCCGAAAACAAGGGAACTTATGCGGCAACTTCCGATGGTAGAAATTATCTTTTGGATACCACTTTGGAACAGTTGGAAGAGGAGCTGTCCCCAAAAGACTTTTTTAGGGTAAGTAGAAAATTTTACGTGGGCATCACCCATATAAACGACATCATTTCATACACCAATTCCAGGCTTCAAATCAAGATGAACCGCTATAATGAGCAAGAAATTATTGTGAGTAGGGAGCGCGTAAAAGACTTTAAGCTTTGGTTGGAATAAAGTTACATAAAAAACTGAAAATCAAATTATTGAATTATTTAAAAATTTACTATAAATTTTTCTTATAGTGACTTTTTTGGCCCAAAAAGGCTAATCTTCATCAATACGGTTTTCATCAAAAGCGGATGGAAGCAACTTTGGGATCAACTTGATGAAAATAGGCAATAAAACTGCTCCGCCCGGAAGCATAAATATGGCCAAGGAAGGAATGCTTTTAAAAATATCCACCAACTGATTTTGAACTTTTTTCTTCTCCTCTGCACTCAAATCCTTAACGGTTGACTTGGATAAAAGAGTCAAAAGTTCCTTACTTTCCATGAGTTCTTTTTTGAGCCTTTTGCTATTTCTGAGAATTAATTTGCTCACATTTTTAGACATGCCGTCATAGAATTGAACCGCTAAATTTTTGTCGTTCAGGTAAGCGATTTTGTCCTTGTTGGCGTCAAAAAATTTCTTCACAAAATTCAGTTCAGATTGTACCTCATTTTGCGACTTTCCCAGGTCCTTTCCGAGACCAAAAATGTAGTCAGATTCTGTGTAGTCCAAAGACTTGTCTTCCCAGATGGTCAAGCAGGCTATATCCAAAAAATAATCCTTCTCAATTTTGGTGAAATTTTGGTTGAACAGGTCACGATAGGTGCCATCAAATTTTGCTTCATCCAAATTTACGTACGTAAGGGATGAGGCCAAAAGTTGTATTAATTTGGCATCATTTTCATGGGTCTCTTTGGAATTTAGAGCATGATAAGCAATGTTTATGGTCACATATTCCAACAATTGGGCATGCTCCATCATTGGAATTTTCCCCTGTAAATAGACCCTAAAAATCAATACATCCACATAAAGCAGGGAATTGGTCAGGCTGTTTCCAAAGGCACGATTGAAGGCATTTCCTCCTAAATAGATTCGGGAGTCAATTAATTTTTCCAATTGGGATTCCGTTTTGGACCCACTCAAAATTTTATTCAAAAAAGAAATTCGACTTACTTCCAAGGATTGGTAATACGCAAAGATGGTATCCACGAAGTCAGTGAAATTGGAAGTTTTCTTTTCAAATTTAAACGTAAAATAAAGTGCCGTGAGCAAATTTATTTTGGCAATCTCATCTTCACTGAGCTTGTGCTCCACTTCAATAAAGGAGGGGATATCCAAATGCACCCCATATACGAACCCATTTCTTTTAAGCTCTTGGTATAAGCTCTCAAAATCGGGAAAAATTTTGGTCTCCTTATCAACAAGGTGGCCAAACTTATTAATCCATCCAGAAGCAGAAGGGTTCATTGATTCAGGTTTGCGAGTCAAAGTAAAGCAAATTATAGGACTTTTTTGTGGGCAACCCTCAGTACACCTTTAAAAATACATTAAGATTTTTTTAACAAAACAAAACCAAACCACCCCTTCAAAGGTTCCGTAGGTAGGAGTGTATGAATCTTTAAAAACAGATAACATGAAAAAAACAACAAAGATTGCAATGGGCCTGGGAGTTTTGGCTTTATTGGCCATTGCACTGGTTTCAGCAGATCACATTGATGCACCCTCAGCGGCGGGTTCCACAGCGGATATTGCCGACTTTTATGCCTTTGAGCCCAGTGAGGGCTCCAATAATACGGTGTTTGTGGTGGATGTACAATCTGATGTTCTTCCCGAATTGGCCTATGGCTCTTTTGACGAGGATGTACTCACGGAGATCAATATTGATTTGAATGGAGATTTGGTGGAAGACCAAGTAATTCAAGCCATTGCGAGAGATGGTAGAATGTACTTTTTTGGACCGACCGCTCCGGACCAGACAGGATTGAGCAGTCAAGTACTTGTCGATTATCCCTTGGGGGATGTGGAGATTTCAGGTGCAACCCCAACCGTGGAGACCACATCAGATGGAGTGTCCCTGTTTGCAGGCCCCAGACAAGACCCTTTCTTTTTTGATTTCTTCCAGTTCAATGCGGTAATCTCTCCTGAAACGGATTCTGCTCCAGGCGGATTTCTCCCACCTGAAGAAGCAGCGGACACTTTTGATGGTGCAAACACTTTGTCCATCATTGTGGAAATCCCCAATAGTATGTTGGGAACTCCTACGGCCACAAATGCCTTGGGATTTACAGTATACAAGACTTGGGTAACAACGAATAGAAAACAATAATAACGCTAAAAGAAAAAACATGAGACTAAAACATATAACATATTTAATGGCCTTGATGCTAACGTTAGGTTTGGCAACAGCATGTAGTAATGACGATGAATCTCCAGACTATAGCGGGATGGATGATGATATGATGATGGACGATGACATGATGATGGATGATGATGATATGATGGGTACCGATTTTACGGGGACTTATGCCCAGGTTGATCATTTGGGCCGCCCTGGAATCAACACCACCCTTAGCTTTGACATGGAGGGTGAACCCAGCGTAAAAGATGCGCACAATACTACCATCCCATCTGAAATGGGAACTGCTTTCCAAGCAGGTTTTCAGGCAAGATTGGAACAATATCATGACGTGTACGCCCTTAAGTTGGGCCTTGACCCGGCAGACGTGGATTATGAGAATAATATCTTAGGACTGGATGCAGCTACACTCACCACGGTGTTGGCAGCAGATGTCTTGGAAGTAGCCCCGGATTTACCTACTACGTACTTTGACCCGGGAACGGATTTTGACAATGATGGCAGAATCTTGGTGCCGGATGGTGATGAAGTGGCTCTTACGGGCAGACACCCCAATGATGATATTATCGACGTTTCACTCATTTTATTCTTCGGTGGAGCTGAGGGTGATCGTTTCAGTGGTCAGGATTTGGATGATGACGGAATGGCGGACTTGCCAAGACTTACCTCAGATGGGGTAGGACTTACGGCAAACATATCAACAATGTTCCCTTATTTGGGGAATCCTGAGTAATTGCTATGAAAAGGAGCGGGGAGAGGCTCGTCCTCTCCCTTTTTTAAACAACAACACAATTATGGACACACTAAGATTAAAATATATTCTACTCTCTTTGGCAACAATCGTTTTGTTGTCATGTAAAAAGGAATCAGATTTTATAACCCAAAAAGATGATTATGACCGTTATCTGGCGGCAGAACCGGTAAAGACCACCTCAAAGTATTTTGAACTTTGGGACAACAAGATAAAATCGGATAGTTTGCAGTTGCTGAGCCTGGGCAATGTAGCAGGCGAGTATAACCGATTTTTTCAAAGTACTGGGGATATCAAATACCTAAAGATGGCAGAGCAATCGCTACAAAAAGCGGTTGATATTGCAGCCGTGGGAAAAGCAGGTTACTATAGGGCATTGGCCCGTAATTACATTTCCCAGCATCGGTTTAGGGAAGCATTGGAATTGGCAGAAAAAGCCAGAAGCATGGGAAGCGGTGTAAATGTTACCCAAGGACTGCTCTTTGATGTGCATATGGAGCTTGGCAACTTTGAAAAAGCCAATGCATATTTGGACAGTATCGGCAACATGTCTGATTTTGGATATTTAATCCGATTGGCTAAATGGAACGACCACAAAGGTGATTTGGATACAGCCATTCGCTTTATGGAAAAAGCTGTACAAAAAGCGGAATCTTCAAAAAACAAGAGCATGCTCCTGTGGTCCTATACCAATTTGGCAGATTTCTATGGTCATGCCGAACGTATTGAAGATTCGTACCAATTGTATATAAAAGCCTTGCAGTTGGATCCCCAAAATGCCTATGCCAAGAAAGGAATAGCATGGATTGTGTACTCCCATGAGCGCAATGGGAGGGAGGCCCTCCGAATTTTGGATTCCATCTTGATGAAGCACCAATCTCCCGAATACTATTTGTTGAAGGCCGAAATAACAGAATTTATGGGTAATGAAGCGCTTAAACTTGAGGCTTTGGACAACTACTATAAAAAAGTTCAGAATAATAACTATGGAGATATGTACAATGCTCACAATGTGGATTTTTACTTAGATATGGAGGTGCAGGAAAAAGCAATGAAACTGGCCAAAAAGGAAGTTGAAAATAGGCCAACACCAGAATCATACGGACTTTTGGCCTACAGCTACTACAAAAAAGGAGAAAAAGAAAAGGCATTGGAGCTCTTGGAAAGGCATATTGCCGGAAAAACTTTTGAACCCACAGTGCTTACCCAAGCCGCCGAAATTTATAAAGCCAATGGTAATCTTGACAAGGTAAGGGAACTAAAACAAGAATTAAAAGGGGCCGCTTATGAACTTGGCCCTGTAAAGGAATCCCAAATCTTAAATTTATAAATACCAATAGTTTTGATATTGAAAACAAAGCGGTGGTTCATGCTATTGCTTGGTTGTTGTTTTGGATACGCCATGGTTTTCCATGGCGTATTTCATTTAGTCCTCAAAGCTTTCTTCCAGCATTTCTTTTTCCTCATCTTCTTTCTTAAGAATTTCAATGCCTTTTTGAATGACCAAATTGGTGGGAATGGTAATCCTACGGCCATCATCTGTCCGCATAAAAAGATAAAAACCGCTAATATCCTCTACTTTACCGGTCCAATCGAAATCCTTGTCTAAAACCCTGATTCGGTCTCCTAATCGCAGTGGATGACTGAAAAAGAGAATTACACTTGCCGTTAAGTTGGAAAGTATGGACCATTGAGCCACAAAACCAATGCCCACAATGGCCAAGACTGAGGAAAGAAAAAGGGAAAAGTCTTTTAAATTAACGCCCCAAATCAGTGAAATCCCCACAAAGCCAAGCAAATAGAATAAAAGGTTGCTCAGATAAAAAATAATCTTCCTGCTGTTCATGTCAATGGAGCTGGTCCTTCCATACCTTCTAATGGCCCTTTTACTTAAAGAGTTCAGCGTAATGATGATCACCAATAGAATTACGGTGACCAAAATTTCGGTTTTAAAGGACATTGGATCTAACATTGACATTACTTGGTAAATTTGAATTAACTTATACTCTAAACTACAAAGAACGTATTTACTTTTACTATAATGACAACAGATTTTGAAAATAATACATGGGTCATCAACTACGCTATAGATGACTATTACAATAAAAGGTTTTCTTTGGCGGAAGACATGCAACTTTCCAAAAAGGATAAGTCCATTACATGGGTCAATACATATGGCTTAAATTATAGTGAAGAGTTCAGGTCCATGGTGCTTGGCAACGAGTTGGATGACTTTCTTCTTCGACTGTTTGCCAATCAGAATCTGGGTAACAAGGTCATCGAATTGGAAGAACAGCTCTTTATTGCTGTTCGGATTTTGAAAACAGAGAACCATAATTTAGAATCTGAACAAATGTTCTTTGTGGCAGGCAAAGATTTTATATGGTGCATCCAAGAGAAGTGGGGCGACCATTTTGACTGGATCCGCAATCGAATTTTTGATAATAAGGGTATCATCCGAAAAAAGCGAGCTGATTATTTGCTCTACTTTATTTTGGAAACCATAATTTCCAATTACAAGGAAAAATATGATGAAATCATTGTGATGGAAAATATGTTGGATAGGGCCACGAAATTGGAACCTACCCCTGAGTTTATGTTTGAAGTGGAACAGAACAAGGCCATGATCCATCAATTTAAGAAGGCCTCACATGGACTTCGGGACATTGCGGTGCGTTTGGAGCGAGTTGAGGTAAAAGGGTTTCATACCAAATATTTCAGTGAAATTAGGGAACAAGTAAACGGACTGACCAACGACATTGATTCAGATATCCAAGAGCTGGAAAGTCAGATCAACCTCTTTTTCAGTATCCAGGGGCATCGCTTGAACGAAGTGATGAAGACCCTCACCATCTTCTCCGTGATTTTTATCCCCCTTACTTTTATGGCGGGGATTTATGGGATGAATTTTGAAAATATTCCCGAACTAAATTGGCACTATGGCTACTTTATTCTTTTGGGGCTGATGTTGGTTGTCACCTTAATTTCCATCATTATTTTCAAACGGAAAAAATGGTTTTAGCACCTTCTTTTTTTGCTTAAAAAGCACACCAAATCATCGGAACTATAGTGCCAAAAGCTATTTTCCAATGATAAACATCATATTCTTGGATACCACTGCAAGCTAGTTTTGTTCAATCTTAAAACACAAAACAATGAGAAAAACAGCGCTTTTAGCAGTGGTAGCATTAATGGGAATCATGAATACCGTAATGGCCCAAGACACCTCGTCGGGAAATAATGGAAGTAAATGGCAGTTCCGCCTTAGGGGAATTGTGGTAACCCCAGATGAGAGCGCGGATATTGAGGCGATTGGAGGGGATGCATCCATTTCAACGGCATTTGTGCCTGAGTTTGACATCTCCTATTTTTTTGATGAAAATTGGTCATTGGAATTGATATTGGCAACAACAAAACATGATGTTGAAGCTGTTGGAACTGATGTGGGCGATATAGATTTGGGCCATGTGTGGTTACTCCCTCCAACCTTGACAGGTCAATACCATTTTACTGGAGGAGATTTTGTGCCATATTTGGGTGCCGGGCTGAACCTTACCTTGTTTTATGGAGTTGATGAGGGCCCTGTGGCAGATGATGTGGATTATGACACCGCTGTGGGCTATGCCTTGCAGGGTGGCTTTGACTTTATGCTGAATGATAAGTGGTTTTTAAACCTTGATGTTAAAAAATTGTTCTTGAATACGGACGCCACTGTGAATGCAACTACTGCGTTGGGAGCTACTGTGGTTGCTGATGTAGATATAAACCCATGGATTTTTGGGTTTGGAGTAGGCGTAAAACTTTAGGTTGACGGTTTTTAGTACGTTAATTGATTCGGGGAAAACAGCTTGGCAATGCCAAGCTGTTTTCATTTAAGTCTAATTTGAAAAAGTTGAATCATTCCAGTTGTAGTCTAAACCCATACACTTGGAGGTCTTCTTGTTTAAAATCCAAATCCTCTGACCGTTCAAAACCCAGCTTTTCATACATTTTCCAGGCAACTTTCATGTAAGCTGTACTATGAATAATTACCTGGCCGTGATTTTTTCCCCTGGCCTTTTCAATGCAAGCCACGGTCAATGCCCGCCCTATTCCCAACCCTCGCGCAGATGGGTCAACCGCCAACAACCGAAAGCCCGAAGCATTTTTCTCTTGGGTAACCGTTCCTCCTGCACCATAATGTTGTATATCGCCAAAATAAAGAACAGCACCAAGAATTTCATCTTCTGGAGAAATGGCCGCTAGTAACTCCACTCCTGGTTTCCGGGTAAAATCCCCAATGTTGGCCAAGGTTTTATAGTATTGGGGCTGCTCATCAGCTTTTGGGAAGCCTTCAAGTCCTGAGTACACATCTACCATGAGTTTTCCAATAGCCTTAAAATCAGATGGTTTTGCATTGCGAATGGTATAGGGTTTTGGACCAAAACGTTTTTGGTAACGTTCCTTAAATCCCAAAGCTTCAAAATCTTGCTCTAACTGTTTTAGACTTTCTAGAAAAGAATCACAGACAAACTCCCTTAAAACGTCTTGAATTCGGCTCCACTCTTTCTCAAAAGCAGGAAGTGCTTCTTTTCCTTTTTTGGAAAGCAAAATAAAGGTTTTTCGTCCGTCATTGGGGTCTTTCAGACTCTCAAGGTAGCCTTGGGCGTTCATTTTTTTGGTAATCTTTATCATGGCTGGATGCGAAAACCCCAAGGTGTTGGCAATTTCGGTTACGGTAAGCTTTCCTTTTTCCTTCAGCAATAAAAAAATAACGTGCCAATTGGGCTCAATGCCTAAATTCAAGTTTGAATAATGCTCCAAAGTACTTGCAACTATCTTTTCATTGAGTCTTTTAATACGGGCGGTAAAACCCAAGTGTTGTATTTTTTGTAAAAAGTCGGTTTGCATAAATTACGTAACTGGTTACACAAATATATTAAAAATATGTAATGGGTTACATAAATTTATATGTAGAATGGATTATGCGCCTACAGCCCCAAGGGTGTACAATTGTTCCAGGGTTGGAGTCTCGCTTCCACCTTCGGGCTCCAAGGTGATACCAAATGCTTCGGATGGGTTTGGATTTTCTAGCGTGAACAGTTTGGAGTCATTTGATGTTAAATCATCCAACAAACCAATACTGGTTGGGGTCAAAGGATCCAATTTCAACGACCAAACCTGATAGGTGAATCCCGGTGGAGGGTCTGGAAGTCCTTTTGCATCAATAATGACTTTTTGCTCTTCTTGGTTCCAATAGGCCTTGGCATAGGAGTTTGGTGAAACGGCTTGGCCACCCAAGGCAATGACCGTTACGTTCTTATCGCGAAGTTCATCCAATAGACTCTCTTTGTTGGCAATTTCTTCACGGGTTGTGGAGATGATTTCCTCAAGATTTTCTTTTTCTTGATTACTGATTTCAATTTCAGATTTTAAACTGGTGTTCTGTAAATACATCCAAAGTGTACCCGCAGCAAAAAGTATGGCTGCCGCCCAACCCAGATAGCTGCCCCAAGGTGTTTTCTTTTCAGAGGATGCAGGCGTAAACGGAATCACATCATCCAACTCAGCCTTTATTTTGGTAAAGCCATCTTCCGGCATTTTTGGGGAAGTTGTGCGGGTAAGTTCCAGCATAGCAGCCTCAATCGCCTCTATTTCCTTCTTTATTTCAGGATATTGAATGGCATAATGCTGCACCTCCAAGTTTTGCTCAGGGGTCAACGCTCCTGCAACGTAGAGTTCCAAAATTCCGGATGCTATGTATTTTTCAACTTCCATGTGCTATGCCATATTTTTCCGAATTTCGGAAATACAGCTTCGTATTCGTGTTTTAATGGTGCCAATGGGTGTTTTAAGTTCCTTGGCAGCTTCTTTTTGTGTGTATCCCTTAAAATAAAGCAAATCAATCAAAAGAATGCACTTTTCCTTCAACCCTTTCAATAGGGATTGCAGTCCAATAGTATCAATTTTTCCGTTTAAGTCCTCATCACTTTCATAGATACCTACGAGAGAATCAACGGGGAGGTTTTTCTTTTGATTTTTATGGGATTTTGAGCGCATTTCATCGATGGCAGCATTCCGCGCAATATTCAATATCCAAGTAAAAAATCGGCCTTTGGAGGTGTCGTACTGGTCGGATTTGTTCCAAATCTTCACAAATACATCCTGGCAAAGTTCTTGGGAACGCTCTGGGTCCTTGAGAATGACATTGATGACCCCACAAATATTATCCGCATACATATTGTACAACGTCTCAAACGCGACTTTATCTTTTTGTTGGAATTGTTGTATGAGGTTATCTAGATGCATAGCAAGTCTCCGCTAAAGATATGAAAAATAGCGTTGGTTCTTGGTTTAATGTGCCTCACCCGAACAGAAAATATAGGGTTCTAGGTACAATGGCTACTGGGGATTTTTTGCCTTTATGCTGGCAATCGCCATAAAGGTTAGGAAGGCCAAACCCAAATATCCTACCAATCGATAAGAACCGAATGTGGAAAAGAAAAAACTGAAAATTGGAGGAGCCAATGCACTGGCCAAGACCAAAAAACTCATCACCTTACCGGTTATGGCACCCAAATGGTCCCGCCCGTAGAAACGTGGCCAAGCAATGGCATTCAATACGGCGAAAAAGCCGGCCATGGTGCCAAACCCAGCCACTAAAAAGGGTACTCCAAAAGGGTATGCCAAGAACAAAAAGCCCGAAGCAGCCAAAATACCACCGGCTAACATTAAATAGAGATACAATTTTAAAGGAAGGCTGTCACTCAACCAATTGAATACGGTGGAGACGGTTACCGCCACAACGGAACCTGGCAAGAAAATGGAAATGGCATCTTCCTTTGGGAACCCTTCACTCGCAAAAATAGAGATTACGTGAAAGGTCAATCCAGTGATAAAAAAACTGTTGAACGCCAACGTAAAGGCATACATCCAAAAGGCGCGAGTGGCCATCGCTTCCTTGAGGTTAAATTGTTTATAGCCAATTTGAGGGGTATTGCCATCAGTTTTTGTACCATTTTTATACCCGTCGGGAACAAGTCCATGTTCCTCGGGTTTGTTTTTATAAAAAAGAAATACCAGAATGCTGAAAATGAATAAGCCCAAAGCTAAATACCGCCAGGCATTTTGCCAGCCATTTCCATCAATCAATGCGCTTACCCAAAGTGGTGAAGAAGAAAAACCAAAGGAGAGGGCAACGCTACTGAACATATTTACCTTTCCACGGTTTTTATCGAACCAAATCATGATCATGTTTCTTGAGGCCATCGTTAAGATTCCCTGTCCAGTAAAACGAAGTAGAAAGAATAGTCCCGTTATCAACACAAATGGAATGATCCATGTCTCTTGATTCAAGACTTGTTTAATGAACTCGCTCATTTGAACCGACCATGAACAGAGTAGGAGAGTAATGCCCAGTACCAAGGTGGCAAAAAAGGCCACATAACGGGCACCGTAACGATCGAACCAAACCCCACCACGGCTTATGAACAGGGAACTCATAATGGTTCCGATCATATAGGCATTACTGAATTGGTTGCGGCTTAGTCCCAATGCATCTTTTACGGGATCCGTAAAGACCGAAACCCCTATGGTTTGCCCGGGAATACTGCAGTATACCCCCAGGGTGCCCATGAACAGGATGACATACCCATAAAAAAAGGGACTCTTGGCTGGATTGATGGTGAAAGTGTGCTGGAGTTTGGACATGGTTGGTTGTCAGCTGACAAAAGTAGTGGTTTTGTCAACAAGAAAAACCTCGGGAAACTGGATTATCCGATGTTGATTCCCTTCAACACCAATTCTTTCCATTCTGGGTGTCTTTTTAGATAGAGCGCCACGAAAGGGCAGAGGGGAATAAGGGTCCAATCTTGGGATTTGATGTGCTCCAAGGCCTGTTTTATCAGTGCTGAACCAATACCCTTGCCTTCATACGAGCTGGGAACTTCGGTATGGGTGAGGTAGATTTTTTCCTTGGCCTTTATATATTCAATCTTTGCGATGGCATCGCCCAAATTAAATTGAAATTGTTTGGCCTCAATATTATCAACAAGTTTATATTCCTGTTCCATCGGACTAGGTATGGTTTTCAATATAGCTCAATGCCCCTGAGGGACATTTGGATATTTGATTCTTTAATTCTTGGGTTGTTGCATTTTCTGGCTTGATCCAAGGTCTTTCTTTTGGATTGTACACCTGTGGCAGCATTTTTACGCAGACTCCCGCATGTTGGCAAAGCTCTGCTTTCCAAACCACGGTAATCTCTCCGTTGGAATAGGTTTTTTCACTCATGGCAGTTTCTTTTGAGGTAATTAAAATGAGAAAAAAAAGCTGCCCAGTTGGGCAGCTTTTTAATATTCGTTTATTGAATAATTCCAGTGCAAGAAATCCGTGCACCAGCTGCTCCACTGGGTTGTGAAGTAAAATCATCCACACCTTGGTGGACAATTACGGCCTTGCCCAGAATATTCATGGTTTCATCATCGCATCCAATGCACCACTCATCAGTTTCAAACTCCACGGTAGCGTTACCATCGGCATCGGCTGTAAAATTACCGATATCCCCTTTGTGGTACCCTTCCTCTGCGCCCCATTGGCCATGCGGTTGAAATGTTGGGTTCCAGTGTCCACCGGTTGAGGTTCCATCATCCGCGGAACAATCCGCTTTTTCGTGGAGGTGGATGGCGTGTTCACCCTCGGAAAGACCAGAAAAAACAGCTTTCATCATAACTTTGTCGCCATCCTCGGTAAAAGTGACATCTCCACTCACACCACTATCGCTTTTGGGTTCCATTTTAAACGTAATGACTGTTGGCTCCATTTTTTCAGCCATTTGATCAACGGTTTCCTCTATTTCTTCGGAAGTTTCTTCCGCTTCTTTTTTTGTTTGCTTGCAGCTAAAGGTCGTTATTAATATCAACCCCAGCGCAAGTGCTTGTAATTTTTTCATCATAAGTATTTTTAGGTTTAAATCTAAGGTACTTAATATTTGGAGTGATGTCAACAATTTAGCCTGTCAATCCATTTTTTTGATTTTAATTTAAGATAATACGAATTTTCCAGTTGAATCGTTAGTAATATATATTGAATAACTATATCGCTAAACCATAATAAATTGACCCATTTAGCTTCCAACTATATCAACTTTATGATTTATTGCAAAAAGAGAAAATCTTTTTGTAAAGGCTATCAACGTTTAAAGCAAAATAAGCTAAAAGGTTATATTGATCAGAAGGATTACGTAAAATCTTTACGTAAAATCTATAATGCCACCATTGAACTGGAGCTGGACTATTTTGATATCCGGCACATGCGGCTTTAAGGGTTAATCCCCATCTTCACCCTGCTTTTTAAAAAGTCCCCTTAAATCTGGATTGTAGAAGAACCCAATTTGTAAACGGTCATAGACTGCATTGGTGAATTGATTCCTTAAGTAGCCAACTTGAACACTACTGTTTTCAGTGATATGTGCACCTACAGCGCCATACAATCGATTTTGCCCGAACAAATCATCTTGCAGGTTGATGAACAGCTCATCGTAAAAGTTCAAGAAAAATGTATCACTCAGGGGCAAGGTCATTTGAATACGATAACGCGCTCTGTGTTGCGTATCGGTAACATCCCCAAAATCAAGAAAACGCTGCTCCAACCGATACCGATGTTCAAAGAGAAACTCCCAGACTTTATTCTTTAGAATAAATTGCTCAAAGATTCGGTGTTCCTTACTGTTGGTTTCGTTGGGAAACTCTTCAAACGTACCGTCGGTAGAAATAAAACCATAACCCCCAGTGGCTATGGCATTGGGGTTGATGTGATAGTTGAGTCCAGTTCGCAATAAAAGCTGATTGAAATTACTGGTGGTTTCGTAAAAACGGAACTGCGCTTCGGTATGAAGACTGAATCGCTCTGCAATTTTATTGGTTCCAAAATACATATACCACGCACCCAATTTGTCCTCTCCGGTTTCTTGGGCATTCACAATACTCATAGTAATAAGGGCGACCAATAAAGTCGATATTCTTCGCAAATTTTTTGTCATTAATCTAAGCTAAAGGTTTTGGTTTCTTTAAAGGGCGACAAATCCAATAATTCTATGGATTCACGGTAGGGTTTCCATTTTTCGTTGAAGAATACATTGGTCTTGTCCAAAGCAATTCTTAACTCCTCTTCTGCAAATTCCACTAGTCTGGTTTCCGTACTGGTAATTCCTGTTTTCCTTGAATTCACGTAGGATTCGGCCGTATTCAAACGCAACATAACTGAAGGTTCCGGATTTCGGGTAATCCCTTGGCGCTTGTCTTCTTTTCCAAGATAGAGGGCAATTACGGAATCGATTTGTTTGGTAATGGTTTTGGAAGCCTCAATTTGGTCCTTGTACTTTTCTTTGTCCAAGTTTTTGAGCTCTTTTTGATACTTTTCGGCCAAATTCTTGCTTTCCACCAATTGTTTTACCGCATCCGCAGCAGTCTGGGTGTGTTTTTCCAATCGTTTGCCCAATTCGTATACCTCATTGATGGATGCCATGGAAGTATTCAATCTGGGGTCAGTTTTTACCGTTACCGAAGTGGAATCGAATGTTTCGCCATAGTTGACTTTTACTTTGTAAGTCCCCGGTTTTACATTGATTCCACCGGATTCTGTTTTGCTTTTTGAGATGGTTCGCGACGGTGAGTCAGGCCCCTTTTCATCCAAGTTCCAGTAAATTCTGTGAAAACCTGCCTTTTTAGGAGTCTTGTATTTTAAGGTTCGAATCAATCTGTCGCCATCGTAAAATTCAAAGAAGATGGAATCTTTGGTTTTTTCCATGGATTTCTCTTCAGATTTGGATGCGTCATCACCTTCCTCTTTTTGCTTAGGTTCTTTGTCTTTTTTATTTCCTTCTTTCAAATAGTAGGTAATCATGGCACCAGAATCCCTGTTTTCTCCATTGTAGAGAGCGTCACCCCCAAACCGACTTCCGGTAGGTTGTTGGTAGGCGGCCAAATAGGCATCTGGACTTTTAAAAAGGGCAACCTCCTTTTGCAGGATGGATGTATTTCCAGCCAACGTGCGAAGCGGACGAATGTCATCCAACACCCAAGCGGCCCTTCCAAAGGTGCCAATGACCAAATCCTGTTCTCTTGGATGGATGGCCAAATCTTTTGTGGATACCGTTGGGAAGCTCTTATTCCATTTTTTCCAATTATTTCCAGCATCCAAAGAAATATAGAGACCATCATCGGTGCCCAAGAACATCAGGTTCGGGTTTTCTGGGTCTTCAACGATGGAAAGGGTATAGCTTTCCACATCGTTTTGGTCCACGATGCGGGTCCACGTTTTCCCATAATCCTTGGTTCTATAAGCGTAGGGCGTATAATTAAACCTTCGATAATCGTTGGCAATCAATAGTGCTTCCCCTTTATTGTTGTGTGAAGCTTTTATCTGCGGAATCCAACTGCCTTTTGGCAAACCTTTGATGTTGTTGGTAACCTCCGTCCATGAAGTGCCACCATTTTGGGTAAAATGAACCCGACCATCATCGGTACCTACCCATAGCATATCCTTTTCAACAGGGGAAGGTTCAATGACAATGATGGTGCAATGGTTTTCTGCTCCGGTGGCATCCATGGTAAGACCACCACTTTCACTTTGTTTCTGTTTTTCAGGATCATTGGTAGTTAAATCTGGAGATATCACTTCCCAAGTCAGCCCCTTATCAGATGATTTATGCACAAACTGACTTCCAAAATAGACCGTACTGTTATCAAACGGGTCTTGACCAATGGCCGCATTCCAATTGAATCGGAGCATGGTTTCCGGGTCGGGTGGGGTAGGGCGGACGGTATAGTTGTTTCCGGTGATCCAATCGTAACGCCGTACATGACCTTGTTGACTCATAGCGTAACCAAATTGACTATTGTCTTTATCTGGGACGACATCAAAACCATCACCAAATGCAATTTCCTGCCAATAGCTATTGCGTATGCCCTGCTCTTTCCAAACATAGGCAGGTCCTCGCCAAGAACCATTGTCTTGCATCCCTCCGTACACATTGTACGGGAACTCATTGTCCGTACTGATGTGATAAAATTGGGCCACTGGCAAGTTTCCGATAAAACGCCAGGTTTTACCACCATTTTTGGTGATGTTCAATCCACCATCATTACCATCCAACATAAATTGACCATTTTCGGGGTGAATCCACCAGGCATGGTGGTCTGGGTGGACCCCATTGCTCACACCGTAGGCAGGCATCAATTGGGTGAAGTTTTTACCACCATCCTCTGAAACATTGATGTAGGTGAAAACGGAGTACACCCTATTCTCATTTTGAGGATCCACATAAATTTCCGAATAATAGAAAGGACGGTTGCCTATATCGTTTTTATCATTGATTTTTTCCCATTTGAATCCACCGTCTGTTGATTTGTAAAGGGCATTCTTCTTTGCTTCCACCAAAGCGTAGACAATATTGGGTTTGTTTCGGGCAATCGCAATGCCAATTCGTCCCAATTCGCCTTTGGGCAATCCATCTTCATCTGTAATTTCTTTCCAAGTAGCGCCTCCGTCATGAGTCATGTATAATCCACTTCCTTCCCCACCTGATTTAAAGAACCAAGGCTCGCGTTTGTGTTCCCATATGGCCGCAATCAATTTATTGGGGTTTGTGGGGTCCATGACCAAATCGGCCACCCCGGTTTTGTTGTTGACGAACAATACCTTTTCCCAGGTTTTACCACCATCGGTGGTTTTAAAGACACCACGTTCTGGGTGCTCGCCCCAAGGGGAACCAATAGCCCCTACGTAAACAATATCAGGGTTGGTTGGGTCAATAATGACGCGATGAATGTGCCGGGTTTTTTCCAATCCCATGGATTTCCATGTTTTACCGCCATCCAAGGATTTGTAGACGCCGTAGCCTCCGTTAAGACTGTTTCTGGGATTCCCTTCACCCGTACCCACCCATATAACAGAGGGGTTCGACTGTTGGATGGCCACGGCACCAATAGATGCGGTGACTTGATCATCAAAAACAGGTTCCCATTTGATGCCACCAGAGCTAGATTTCCATAAACCACCAGAAGCGGTGCCGACGTACATCACATCAGGATTGGAATGCAGCACGTCAATGGTGGTAACCCTACCGCTCATTCCAGCGGGGCCAATGTTTCTGGGTTTGATGTCTTGGAGCAAGTCCATTGAAAATTCTTGGGAAAATAGAGATACAGATGCGAGAAGCATCAAGAGGTAAAGAGGCTTTTTCATTGTTGAGTCAATTAGTCGGCTAAAGATACCAAAAACCAAAAGTGGTTTTCTTAAAAGGATGTTAATGGACTTGTTATTCGTCTTTGTAGATAACCCCATCCTTCATCACAAATTTCACCTCTCGCATTAGTGCAATGTTCTCGATAGGATTTCCTTCCACAGCAATGATGTCGGCCAAATATTCTGGTTGAATTCTTCCCAAATCATCCAGATGAAATATTTGAGCATTTACCGAAGTCGCAGATTGTAAAACATTTAGCGGTTGCATGCCATAATACACCATAAGTTCTATCTCCCTATAGTTTTCACCGTGTGGAAACACGCCCACATCCCCTCCAAAGACAATATCCACTCCAGATTCCAAGGCAAGTGCAAAAGATTTTTTCTTCTGAACGATTCTATCGGTGTCGGGTTCCCTGTCCTTTTGCCACCCTTTATATTGCTCAGTGGCATCACCGGCAGCAAGTGTGGCACAAAGGGCCACATTATGCTCTTTCATAAGTTTGAAAATTTCGGATGTGCCGCCATCACCATGCTCAATAGTTTCCACTCCGCCTAAAATGGCACGTTTCATTCCTTCAGGAGTGCTGGCGTGCGCCACCACGTAGCGACCCGCGGTGGTAGCCGTAGCAACCATGGCGTCTATTTCTTCTTGTAAAAAGGTAGCTTGGGAAGGTTCATCCTTGGCCCAACGGTAGTCGGCATAAATTTTTATGAGATTGGCCCCGCCACCCATTTGATTTCGAACTTCTTTAATGGCTTCAGCTTTGCCGCTCACAGGGACAGCGCCCAATGGAACAGTAACTCCTTCGTGAAAGCCTTTTGGGCCGTAGGCTCCCGTTGCCACAATAGCAGGGCCGGCCACCAGTAATCGGGGACCGGGAATAATCCCCTCATCAATGGTTTTCTTGAGATATACATCTGTGTAGCCAGCGCCTTCAGAACCAAGGTCGCGCATAGTAGTTACGCCGGCCATAAGGGACTTTTTGGCATGCACGGTTGCACGAACGGCCCTTTCTGCCGAGGATTCTTTGAGGACCTGGTCGTTCCATTCCGTTTCATTGTAGGGATGCAAAAGGATATGGGAATGTCCTTCAATGATACCCGGCATCAAAGTTTTACCTTTTAATTCTTTTCGTTGATAGGAGTTGGCGCGTTGTAATCCTGTTTCGGGACCCGCATAAACAATTTTGTTTTCATTTACGGCTACTACCCACCCTGAATGCATTTCCTCCCCGTCAAATACACGGTCAGGGAGCAATAGGTACTGTGCACGAATGGGAATGGCAAAGAAGAGTAATAGGATAAAACCCCAATAGTTGGTGTGATTCAGTTTTTTAGAAATGACTTGGTCTAACATAGTTTGATTTTTAATCCATTACTGCACTTTCAAGAAGTGCATTAAGTTGTTCTTTGCTAAATACTTGGTTTCCCTTGAGCACAGCATAGATGTTTTGGGTTTGTTCGATGTCTTCCAACGGATTACCTTCTAAAATGACCAAATCGGAAACTTTTCCTTCTGAAATAGTTCCATAATCGTTGGATTTTTTCAAAAATAATGCGCCGTTATAAGCTGAAGTTCGTAAAGCATCCAATGGAGAAATCCCTGCTTCTACCATAGCTTTCAGTTCATCGTGCAAAGAAATTCCTGGATACACGTAGGAGTTGAAAGCACCACTATCTGAGCCGGCCAAAAGACCTACATCGGCAATATCCAACGATTTTACCAACTGACCAAAAAAGGTATCCAGGTCCTTTCTGTTTTTTCGGGCTTCTTCAGATGACCGGAGCGCACTTTGAATTCTCCTTTGATAAGTCGCTATAATTCCTTTGCCCATATATTTTAGATAAGGGTCGTTAGTATGGTCCACTTCGTCCAAATAACTTAGGGTATTCCCCACATGAAGGGTAGTAACCACAAAAACATTATTTTGCTTCAATTTTTGAAACGTGCGTTGGGCGGTACTGTCGGCATACCCATTCATCAGTAAAGGCAGGGCATCCCAAAACCCCATTTCTCCTCTTTTCATATTTTCGGTAATCTCCACTTCATTACTGGCGCACCCTTTCATCACATAATATAAATGTTCGATGGCATCCATTCCAGCATCCACCGTTTCATCAAACGTCACAGTAAAAGGCATGTGGCCGGAAACAATTAACCCTCTTTTTTCAGTTTGTTCGATAGTTTTGAGGTAAAGCTCACCGGAAAATTGGCTGTCGTACAACTTCACAAAATCAACATTCAGTGCTTGGAGCGAATCCAAAGCCATTGAAATATCCGCTTCATTATCTACAACAAGCGACCCGGCCCAGGTTGAGTTTGGCCCATCAATCTTTGGGCCTGAGGTGAATATGGTGGGGCCTACCAAGTCTTCATTGGCAATCTGCTTTTTCCATTCCATGACCGAGGTGGTCAAATCCCCTCCTGCATCCCTGACTGTGGTGATGCCATTGGCTATAAAGAGTTTTAAGAAGTTTTTGTTGTTTGAAATCAAAGTGTCACCTCCCCGTAAATGAATGTGATTATCCCAAAAACCGGGCAATACATATTTTCCAGTAGCGTCAATCAATGAATCAGCTTTGTATGCACTATTGGCACCCACATCCTCCAAGGATTTAATTTTACCATCGGCGATATACATATTTTTAACCACGATATTGCTAGATTCCAAATCAATTACATTGGCATTTAGAATGGCCAAATCCACAGGTTGTATATTCTTGTCTTGGCAAGCAGCCAGAAGAAGTAAGATGATAAGCAATTGCAATTTGTTGAGGGGGTTTTTCATATTTGGTTTGGTTTTTTAGGTTTATGTATATAAAACTACGATTTCCTGAAGTCTTTTTGTTGTACCTCTTTTCATTTGTTAGGGTTGGACCTTGCTGGTCTCACTTCAATAAACCCAATAGATCCTAAAGTTTTCTTAAAATTCTGTTCGGGATATATCATCTATTGGTGTAAATGTGAAATACTGGGGTAAGATTTAAAATTTGAATTTGGCACGGTACTTCAGATATATGTATTTTTAGCTGCACTTAAATTAACTTTAATGAGAAATTTATTGGTATTGACCACTGTGATGCTTGTATTGGGTCTGACAAGCTGTAGTAAAAAAAGAAGTGGGGCCCCAAAAGTGTTGGTCTTTTCAAAAACAGAGGGCTATGTCCACGCCTCTATTCCTACTGGGATAGAAGCCATTCAAAAGTTAGGTTCCGCAAACGGTTTTGAAGTTGATACCACAACCAATGCCGATCTTTTTAACGATGACCAACTTAAAGAGTATTCCGCGATTGTTTTTTTGAGTACTACCGGAAATGTATTGGACTACAGGCAAGAAGCTGCTTTTGAGCGGTATATTCAATCTGGTGGAGGATATGTTGGAATTCATGCGGCCACGGATACCGAATATGATTGGGGTTGGTACAATAAATTAGTGGGTGCACAATTTTTGAGCCATCCGAGAGGTACGCCGGAGGCGGACTTCATTATAAAAGATAAGAATCATCCATCCACCGAATTTTTTACGGATAGCGTTTGGCATCGTACCGATGAACTGTACAATTTTAAAAATCTGAACAACGATGTAAATGTTCTGGTTACCGTAGATGAGTCTACCTATGAAGGAGGTGAAAATGGAGAATATCACCCTATGGCCTGGTACCATGAGTTTGATGGTGGCCGAGCCTTTTACACGGCAGGTGGGCATACGGATGAGAGTTTTTCTGAGGAATTGTTTTTAAAACATCTTTTGGGAGGCATCAATTACGCCATTGGCAGGAATTTGGAATTGGATTATACCAAGACAAAATCGCAAATACCGCCAGAGGCTGATCGCTTTAGCAAGGTTGTATTGTCTACCGGGCAGTTTTTTGAGCCTACAGAAATGACAGTTCTCCCAAACAATGATGTGCTTATTGCCCAGCGTAGGGGAGAAATTCTCTTGTTTTCCGATGAAACCCAAGAACTTTCCCAAGTAGCCTTTCTGGATGTATATTATAAAACCTTGGAGACCCCCGGGGTAAATGCTGAAGAAGGCGTAATGGGATTGCAAAAAGACCCTAATTATGCTGAGAACCATTGGATTTATGTGTACTATTCACCAACGGGGGATAAGTGGATAAACAGACTTTCAAGATTTAAGTTTGAGGATGGCGTTTTTGATATGGATTCTGAGCAAATCATCCTTGAGGTGGACAGCCAACGTGAGATATGCTGCCATACTGGAGGTTCCATTGCTTTTGGCCCCGATAATCTTCTGTATTTATCAACAGGGGATAATTCAACTCCCTTTAATGAGCGAGATGTAAAATATGTGAACAACGGATATGCTCCTCTAAATGATTTACCGGGAAAACAACAATACGATGCCAGACGCTCTTCTGGAAACACCAATGACCTTCGTGGCAAAATCCTTAGAATTAAGGTCAACGAAGATGGTAGCTATGATATTCCTGAAGGAAACCTTTTCCCAGTGGGTACCGAAAAAACACGACCCGAAATATATACCATGGGGCACCGAAATCCTTACAGAATCTCTGTGGATGTAAAACGGGGCTACGTCTATTGGGGTGATGTTGGGCCAGATGCTCGAGCCGACAGTCTTAAAACCCGGGGTCCTCGCGGATATGATGAAATGAACCAGGCTCGTGAACCCGGAAATTATGGATGGCCCATGTTCATCGGAAACAACTTTGCCTACAAAAAATATGACTATGCAACGGGTGAGTCTGGCAGGGTTTTTAATCCAGAAAAACCCATAAACGATTCCAAGAACAACACGGGATTAAGGGAATTACCACCCGCCCAGCCTGCGTATGCGTACTATCACTATGGCGATACCCAGGAGTTTCCAGAATTTGGTTCTGGAGGTAGAAATGCAATGGCAGGCCCTACATATTGGTCTGATTTGTACCCCAATGGTGGTGGGTTACCAGCCTATTACGATGGAAAAGTAATCATCTATGATTGGATGCGGAATTGGATGAAAGCCGTACATCTTTTTGAAGATGGCTCCATAAACAAAATGGAACCTTTTGCTTCGGAGATTGAGCTGAGCAATTTGATTGATATGGAAATGGGCCCAGATGGACGGGTCTATCTATTGGAATATGGTAGCGGTTGGTTCTCTGCCAACCCAGATAGTGGATTGGGTTACATTGAATTTAATGGTGGAAACCGTCCGCCAGTCATTGATAGTTTTGTTGTGAACACCGACTCTGGGTCCATTCCCCTTTCGGTTACGGCAACTGTTGAGGCTCACGATCGGGAAGGTGATGCTATGAGCTATATTTGGGATTTGGGCGATGGAACAACGCAAGAAACCACAGAACCCACATTGACCCATACCTATAGCGTGGCAGGTTCGTACAAATTGAATGTTACAGCTAAGGATTCTCAAGGTGAAGAAGTTTCGAGTATAGATCAAACCATCGTTGCAGGTAACGAACGCCCGGTTGTAACTATAGACTTGGAACAAGCTAATACATCATTTTATGTGCCAGGACAACCCATAAACTATACCGTTTCGGTTTCAGATGCCGATGGTGAAGTAGTTGAGGACAACGTCTATGTTTCGGTTGAATACCGTTCTGGAATGGATGAAGTGAATATGAATTTGGGGCATCAACAAGTATCAGGTGCCGTGATGGGGAAAGCATTGACACAAGGTTTGGATTGCAAATCCTGCCACAAGGAAAAAGAAGCATCCATTGGGCCAAATTACCTAGAGGTTTCCGAAAAATATAAGTCACAACGTGGTGCCACCAATTACTTAATGGCAAAAATCATTGGAGGCGGTTCAGGTGTTTGGGGAGAGGTTGTAATGCCTGCCCATCCCAATGTGACCCAATTGGAGGCCAGACAGATTGCACAATACATTCAGTCGTTGACCGGAGGTGGGAATAAAAAACCATCGCTTCCATTAGTGGGAACGGTTAGACCGGAAGCCAAGGAGAATGGAGAAGTATTCCTATTGACCGCAAGTTATACGGACCAAGGAACCGAAGTGGCTTTGCCCTTGACCGGTTCAAAAACCGTTGTTTTGGCAAGCAATACCATGACTTTTCCAGAAGGTACACCAACGGAAGGAATGCAAGCCCTATCTTTTGGTGGAAGAAACATGCAATTATTGAATTCGGCCAGCGGATGGTTGAAAATGGAGGATGTGGATTTATCTCAGGTGAGCAATGTAACAGCAATTATTGGTTGGCGAACCCCCCCTAATATACCGTACACTTTGGAACTTCGTTTAGGAGCTCCCGATGGGAAAGTGTTGGGAACTGGAAAATTGGAACCGAGCGACCTTTCTGGTCAGAGTGGCGCTATTTCCATACCGATAGAAAAAACTGCAGGTGTTCAAGAAGCGCTGTATCTAACCTATAAGGCGGATGGAGAAAAGCCAAGTATTTTTACCGTGACACAACTGTTGTTCAACTTTTAGTTAAACAACAAATAAGCACTATAAAAAAGGTCTCCACTTTTAGCGGGGGCCTTTTTTATAAAGCAAGGATTACATCTGTTCGATTTCTTTAATGGTCTACAAATGAAAATCTCCTGAAAATCGACTGTCGTTTTATTTTACAAAATCAACATTCAATGCTTGGAGTGAACCCAAGGTAATGGGAATGGTTTCTTTATTTTGACATGCAGTCAGGATGACAAGGAAAGCAGGGAACTTTACTTTGTTAAGGAGTTTCTTATCTTTGGTTTCGGTATTTTATGTTTTTGGACGCTAAGGTCACGATTTCGTGAATTCGTTTTTGTCGGGTTTCTTCCCGTTTGGCCTGATTGAGCCAATAGAGATAGCTTTTTCGTTGACTATGGGTGAAATTCTCAAAATTCTCAAAAGCGTTTTTATCCGCTTTCAATGCTTTTTGAAGCTCTTTTGGGACAACTCCGTTTTCCACATCGTCCAAAGCCTCCCATGAACCGTTCTTTTTGGCGACATTTATGGCCTCTAGGCCGCTTTTATGCATTAATCCATTGGATTTCAAATCTTTGATGTGGTCTTTATTGACCTTGCTCCAAACACTTTTAGATTTTCTGGGGCAAAAATATTGTCGTCGTTTGCCATTGCCCAAGCTTTTTACCGTACTATCTATCCAGCCGAAACAAAGAGCCACACGAACAGCTTCTTCCCATCGCATACTTTCTTTGTGATGCTCCACTTTATAAAAAATAAGATGTATCCCGGTGGAAGTATCGTGGTTTTCATGGAGCCATGTGCGCCATTCGGCATCATTTTTAAAGTAATGTTCGGGAAGATGGTCCACAAATCAGATTTTTTCGGTTTCTATCAAAAAGTTTTTATCAAACTTGAGCTTGTCATTTGCTAATTTTTCGGTCTTCCATTCCGAGCTGGGAAAAAGCCAATGTTCCTTTTCATCAAGAAAGACCCTAATAGGCATATCAAAATCCTCCACAATATCCACATAACGATACGTTATGGAATTCCCTTCAAATTTGTACTCCAATTTAGGAATCATGGTAGTCCGCAAATATTGGTTAAAGAAAGCTGAGAGGTCCTTTCCGGTTTT
Organism: Muricauda sp. MAR_2010_75; assembly: GCF_000745185.1. NCBI lineage: Bacteria > Pseudomonadati > Bacteroidota > Flavobacteriia > Flavobacteriales > Flavobacteriaceae > Allomuricauda > Allomuricauda sp. MAR_2010_75. Next base: position 4,215,533 of record NZ_JQNJ01000001.1, on the reverse strand, counting down.
TTCACTGAGATAATCCTCAATCTGTTTTGTGGTTACGGTTTGGTGGTAGAAATCGGCATTCAACCCTCTAAGGGTTTTTCGCCAAAGGTCATCATCTTCGATAAGTTGGCGTAAGGTGTGCAACACATTGGCACCTTTGTAGTACATATCTCCAGAACCACTGGTGTTGACATCATAAGGACCGATTATGGGAACATCATTCTGGATATTGGATTTGGTGCCGACCACGTACTCGGAAGAAGCTTTGGTTCCAAAGTGGTAGTCCAAATACAGATTTTCGGAATAGGCCGTAAATCCTTCATGAATCCACATATCGGCAATGTCTTTATAGGTAATGTTGTTGGCAAACCACTCATGGCCCGCTTCATGGATGATGATAAAATCAAACTGTAGTCCCCAACCCGAGGCGGATAAATCCCTGCCCAAATACCCATTGGCATATTGGTTTCCATAGGTGACCGAACTTTGGTGCTCCATTCCCAAATAGGGAACTTCCACAAGTTTAAACCCATCTTCGTAAAAGGGGTAGGGGCCAAACCAGTACTCAAAGGCTTGGAGCATCATGGGTACTTGTACAAACTGTTCCTTGGCTTTTTCCAAATTTTCGGGAAGGACATAATAATCCAAATCAAATGTCCCTTTTTCACCTTCATAGGTTTCACCAAAGTGTACATAATTGCCAATGTTCACATTAACGCCATAGTTGTTGATAGGGTTGGCAACAAACCAATGATAGGTCTTGTAATCTCCATTTTCATCCACACCCTCCAATTTTCCGTTGGAAACATCCATCAAATCTTTGGGAACGGTAACATGAATACGCATACTGTCCACCTCATCGTACATGTGATCTTTGTTGGGCCACCAAACACTGGCACCAAGTCCTTGGCAGGACGTTGCCACAAATGGATTGCCTTCCGAATCGGTTTTCCAAGAGAAACCACCGTCCCATGGTGCCCGTACTGCTTTTCTGGGATTTCCAGAATATTGAATCTTGATTTCGTTGTACTCCCCTGGCACCTGTTTTTTCTGTAGTTTGATAAAATGGGCTGCACCTTCGGAGGTAAACTTCAGTTTTTTTCCGTCTTGGCTCACTGATGCAATTTGCATGGGTTCTTGTAAGTCAATCTGGAGCACATCCGATGCTTCCAAAACCTTATACCGGACCACATTATGCCCCGAAATAAATTCTTTTTCGGGTTCTACTTTAACATGTAGGTCGTAATAATTCAAATCCCACCATTCGCGTTCCGGGGTGATACTGCCCCTTAAACTGTCTTGACGGGTAAAGTTTTGGGCGGACATGGAACATAAGCTAAGCACCAGCGTAACTAGGGTAAATTGTTTTTTCATATTTAATCAAAAAGACTTCTCGACTGCGCTCGAAGTGACAAATTATCTAAAAACTTTGTTTGGGAAAACCACAGGGCTTTCATGGCCATCCTTGCCAACAGCCGCTACCCCAAAGAAATAGTTATCTATGACGATGCCTTTTAAGGTATGCTCGGTTATGTCACCCACGTATCTGAAGTTGTCCCAAGTGGGGGAGGTGGTATCTCTCCAATAGATTTTATAACCAACAGCACCATCCACCTTGCTCCATCTAAGTTTGGCATTGGGTTCAACAACCCCACCTATTTCCACAGTTTCGGGGGCAGGGGGAGCCCATGCTATGGAAGCTAGATTAATGGCGTTTACGGAGGTCAGTTTTTTGGCATATTCAAAATTGACGTGCTCCAAAACATCGCCATAGGCAATACCATCTTCCACTCGGATATCTTGATGCTGTTGGGTGTAGTTCTCATGGGCTTCCATAATTCGGATGCCGGCAAACCCTGCATCGTTGAACGGTCTGTGATGACCACCACGACCAAACCGGTCCAAACGGTAAATGAGCATAGGGTTCATTTCAGGCATATAGGTCTTGGTAGTTTTGTAAACATACCGTGCCAATTGACGGGAAATGCCATCCACTTCACCACCATAAAAACGACGGGCATTACGTTCTTCTTCGGTTTCGGTTGGTGGAACAGGTTCTGAGAAAATTCGGAAATCGCGATTACTTACAACCCCATCAACCCCAGTAATGTTTCCAATCATATCGTTGTTCAGAATCCCAACAATGTCCCAATTGTTTTCTTTGGCATAGGCCGCCAACCCTTTGCCTCCATAAAGTCCTTGTTCCTCACCAGAAAGCCCAACAAAGATGATGCTGCTCTCAAAATTGTATTTAGAGAGTACACGGGCAGCTTCCAGGGTTCCGGCCATGCCACTGGCATTGTCATTGGCCCCAGGAGAATCTGATGTGAAGTTTGTGGGGTCACTTACCCTTGAATCAATATCCCCGCTCATAATGATAAACCGATTTGGATATTTGGTACCACGTTTAATGGCTACCACGTTTACTACCCAAACATCCTTTACAATACGGGCGTTGTCTCCTTTTTTGATTAAATCTTTCTGGTAGAAAACCTCCAAACAATCATTGCAGTCGTTAGAAATGGTTTCAAATTCCGATTTTATCCAACGCCGCGCCGCACCAATACCCCGTGTCTGGGAAACCGTATCGCTTAAAGTGTGCCTAGTTCCAAAACTGACCAGTTTGGTCACGTCTTTTTCAATACGCTCCGCAGAAACGGAATTGATGATATCGTACAAACGTGTATCAGTTTGAGCATGCAGTACGGGAATGCTTAAAAGTGCAAATAGCAGTATGTAAAGTTTCTTCATGAGTACAATTTAGTTTCCAATAAGTTCAATAAACAACCCATCGGGATCTTGAATTAGAATAAAAGTTTTCCCATTGGGCAATTGCAAGGGCGTATCTCCCAAAGTTTTAATGTTGTTTTCTTGGATGCGCTGCAGTACAGCTTCGGTTGATTTAAGGTAGATGGTAATGTATCGAAGACCATTTTTATCTTGAATGACCTCACCCGCTTCCTCCTTGGGATTTCCAAAGGATGCCAATTTGAATTCTGTGGAGTGGGGGTCATCGATGAGTTTTAGAATTTTTACATCATAAGCACTACCTCCAGTGAGGCCAGATTTTTTACCAAAAGATTCATCAACGGTGAAACCTCCGGTTTCAACCATGCCAATAATGTTGGTATAAAAATCGTAGGAGGTATCCATATCCGATGCGATCATGGCCATGGAAATAGAAGGGTTTTCAACTTCGTTTTGCGCCTGACAAAGACTTAGTGTCAGAATTAGAAATAGTGGAGTGAACAGAAGACGTTTCATTTTTATACGTTGAATTGTTAAATCGCATGAAAGTAGGAAAAAAGGGCCAAAGTAAAAACCCGATGGGTTTAAATGGGAATTGAATTCAATCCACAAAGGTTACCTTCACAATTTTGCCGTTTTCCACTTCGTAAATGGCCACGGCACTGATTTTTGAGCCATTGACCGTCACGTATTCTTCATCAATTACCTTGTTCCCAATGACAATTCTATTTTTGATTTCACAATACAAATCCGGAGTACTTTTAAAAAAGGTACTGTAATGTTCCCTCATTTTGGCTTTACCCTCCATAGTAACCTTGTTGGGGAAGTCGTATAATTTGATGTTATCCGCGTAGGTGTCCATAAAAGCATCAATATCGCGGGCATTGTAGGCCTCAAGCTGTTTTTGTACAATAACCCTTGGTGATTCTTCGGCCACAAAGGCCAACCGCGTTCTAGATTTGTTGACGGCAATTCGGGTAATGTTATTGATTTCTTCTTGTTCAAAACGGATAATTGGATCCCAAGCCACCTCGGTCTGTGTGTCATACGTTAGCATAGATTTTCCAGAGCCAGTTACGAGCGTATTTTTGTCTAACCAACAAACATCTTCCTCGTTTTTATACGTGTTCGTTATTTTTTTTATAGCCCCAGTTATAGGATTCAAGGAATTTATTGTCCAAGTGTTGTTTTTCTTGCTGATATAGCTTATCAAGTCTGTTCCTGGAATTTTATGCAAAGATCGCCCAACATTGGTTTGGTGGGTGTAATTTGTTTTGTCCTTTAGATTGTGCACTACCAAGTTCATTTGGTTTCCCACTAAAACTGTACAAACCAAAATGTCCTTGTTGTACCAAAGGTGATAGCCAATTTTAAGATAGGAAATTCCAGTTGACTTTCCTGTTTTCAGGTCGTACTCATATAAACGCTGAAGTCCATCTAAATCCAACCGAATAGCGGAAATGGCATTCTTTCCCGGAATTTTAAGGGGTGAATACTCGCTTCCAGTGGGCGTATTGGTCACCCATGTGGCGGTGAGTCCTTCATTGATGTTGAGCTGCAAAATGTCTGTCTGATCCTCTCTTGTTGATGAAAACAGTACGGTGTCATCATCCAAAAAAGAAGGCTGGTTGTCATACCCTTCATTGTTGGAGATGTTCTTTGGGTTGGATAAAATTGGATTTCCATTCTCAAATGACAGGTCAAAAAGGTAAACCTCAGTGTTTGCTTGCCCATTCATGTGGCATACTGAGAGCAGAAAAAGGAGTGTAATTAATCTACAGGTCATGGTTTTGCAAACCGTTTTAAAAGTTCCCGTACCCGTTTGGTGTTTTCAACATGGTACTTGGCCTTGGTTTTCTTCAATCCCACTTTTACCGTAATGGCAGAATCAGGAAGGTCTTGAAACATGAATTCATCGGTCCAGTCATCGCCAATGGCAAACACAAAATCGTATTCACCTTCATTTAACATTCGCGTAGCGGCCCGTCCTTTGTTCACATTGCTGCTTTTTACTTCCATGACCTTGTTTCCATTAAGGACACTAATGTCGTCATTACCGATTAAACTTGTCAATACGGTATTTAATTCTGTGGCTCTTTTGTTCCCAAAATCGGGATCTGTGTTTCTGTAATGCCAAGCCAGGGAGTAATTTTTCTCCTCAATAAAGGAGCCTGGGGTTCGATCCACAAATGATTCCAAAACAGGACGTATTTTTTCCATCCATTGGCCTTTTACTTTTTCAAGCATTTTAAAATCTTCCCCATTTTTGGATATCCAGACGCCATGTTCTACGATCATATTATACTTTTTAGGAAGAAACCATCGACCAAACGTTTGTTTATCCCTTCCGCTTATTAAAAACAGGGTGGTGTTTTCTTGACTGTCCAATTGATCTAAAAGTTCGTATAACTCTTCATCTGGTGACGCTTTTTGGGGGTCTTTATGGAATCCGGAGAGCGTACCGTCATAATCCAAGAACAAAAGTCGTTTAGAAGCACTGGAGTATTGTTTTGCAATCTTATTTAAACGGTCTTCCGTAATTTTTTGGGATATAAAGGCATGACCCAGCTCCCTTTTTTGGTTGAGAGAGTTCATAAACTCATTGGCCCAAACCTCAACATTATAGCGCTCCAATCGATTTTGTAGGAAGGTGTTCCGCGATATTTGTTCTTCCATGGGCATATTGATTGCCTGTTTTAAGGTGTCGGCCTGTTCCTCAAAGTTATTGGGATTGATTAAAAGGGCCTCGTTCATTTCATAGGCAGAACCCGCCATTTCACTTAAGATAAGAACCCCTGTCTTGTCCGTTCGTGTGGCGATGTATTCCTTTGCCACCAAATTCATCCCATCACGGAGTGGTGTCAGCCATGCAATATCACTGAAGGTATACAGGTCGATGAGATTTTCAAACGGTAGGGAACGGTAAAAATACCAAATGGGTGTCCAGTTTACGGTGGAGAGCTCTCCGTTTATTCGCCCTACCAACTCGTCAATTTCCTTTTTCAACAATTGGTATTGGGGTACATTGGACCGTGATGGTACAGCAAGAATGATCAGGCGCACTTTTTCCTTGTATTCCGGATATTTTTTCAGGAAATATTCAAAGGCATTCAGACGTTTGGCGATGCCTTTGCTGTAATCCAATCGGTCTATGGACAGGATGAGTTTTGTGTCCGGCGCAGATGCCTTATGGCTGTCCAATCGTTTTTGAAGGTCGCTCTGCCCACCCTTTTTATTTTGATCGTGGTACATGGCAGCCTCCTTGAATTTTTTATAGTCGATTCCCATGGGAAAAGAATCCACCTTAATGACCCGATTGTCCATAAAGATCTCATTAAAACTCACCTCAAGCCCCAAAAGCCTTCGAACCGAGCTCAAAAAATGTCTTTCGTAATCATACGTATGAAAACCAATGAGGTCCGAGCCCAGCAATCCTTCCAAAATTTCTTCCCGCCAAGGGATTGTCCTAAAAATTTCGTAGGAAGGAAACGGAATGTGCAAAAAGAATCCAATAGTGGTATTGGGTCGTTTTTCCCGTACCATTTGCGGCACCAACATCAATTGGTAGTCATGGACCCAAATGGTATCGTCCTCGCCCGAGTTTTCAATAATGGCATCGGCAAATTTTTGATTTACGGACTTGTACGTGTCCCAAAAATCGAGTTCAAACTCCGAGTATTCCAAAAAATAATGGAAAAGGGGCCATACCGTCCTATTGCTGAAACCATAGTAGAAACCGTCAATCTCCTGGGCATTGAGTCCTACCTTGGAGCAACCGTTCTTTTTAAGGGCTTCGTCAATATCGCTCTCAAGTTCTGGAGGAATATCTTCATCAGTAAGTCCAGACCATCCAATCCATAAACTTTCACCACCGCTGTGCACAGATTTCATGCCTGTAGCCAACCCCCCCACACTTGGCACTGCATCAATGCTTCCATTGTTAATTTGTAATTGAACAGGTAGTCGATTTGAGATTATGATAGTTTTGCCCATAAAAGGATGCTTTTGTCAGATTTTAATTTTTTGTTTCTTTAAATTTCGGGAAATTCGGGCGCAAAACCAATTCATAAGAACCCTTTTGAGGATATTTGACCTATGGACAACTTGAATTACGGAATTATTGGAAATTGTAGAACGGCTGCTTTGATTTCAAAAGCAGGTTCATTGGATTGGTGCTGCCTGCCCCAATTTGACTCTGCCTCTGTCTTTGCAAAGATATTGGATGAAGAAAAGGGTGGGAGTTTTGGATTCAAATTGGATGACGGGTACAGCGTAGACCAAAAGTACCATCCCAATACCGCTATATTGGTCACTCGTTTTTCCAATGGGAAGGATATCTTTGAAGTACATGATTTTATGCCCCGCCATCACAAGCTCAACAATGGAAAATATAACGCCCCACCAGAAATTGTACGGTACATTAAGTATGTTTCAGGAAGGCCAAAATTTAGCGTTCAGTACGACCCCAAACTTGAATATGGGTTGGGGCAGACCAAGCATTATGTGAAGAAGCACTTTATAGCGAGTCTTACCCGTAAGCAGAAATACGACACGCTGTTTTTATATACATCCTTTGACAAAAATTCCGTTTTGGATGGGAGTGAGATAACCCTTGACCAAGACGGCTATTTTTTGATTTGCTACAATGAAAAAATCCTAAAAGCTACCACGGACAAAATGGCCTTGGAACTGGAACGGACCAAGGTATATTGGTTGGATTGGTCGGACAAGACCCCAAACTACCACAAATTTGGGGAGCAGATCATTAGAAGTGCCATTACGCTTAAGCTTTTGACTTTCGACAAAACAGGAGCCGTTTTGGCCGCGGCCACCACTTCTTTACCAGAAACTGTTGGGGAAGTTCGTAATTGGGATTATCGCTTTTGCTGGATAAGGGATGCATCCATGGTCATAAAAGTGGTTTCTGAATTGGGGCATAAAAATTCTGCCAAGAGATATTTACAGTTTATTATTGATTTGATGCCCGATAAGGATGAAAAACTCCAGATCATGTATGGCATCAACAAAGAGAAGACACTTACTGAGAAAACTTTGGACCATTTGGATGGATACAAAGGTTCCAAACCGGTGCGTATTGGAAACGCTGCTTACAAACAACGACAAAATGATATTTATGGCATTTTGATGGATGTAATCTATGAGCAGCTTATGAAATTTAGCAACGATATTGAAAACGGGGAGGAACTTTGGAGCATTACCAAAGGCATTGTCTGGATTGTGGGCAAACACTGGAAAGAACCGGACAAGGGGATTTGGGAATTCCGGGGTGAGGACAAGCATTTTACCTTCTCAAAGGTGTTGTGCTGGGTAGCTTTGGACAGGGCCATAAAAGTGGCCAAAATTTTTGGGAAGACCCATAAGATTAAAAAGTGGACCGCACTGGAACAGGAAATTAAGGAGGATATCCATAACAATGCATGGAACAGCGATATCAACGCTTTTGTACAGTCGTATGGCTCACGTCATTTGGATGCTTCGGTACTTTTAATGGAATCCTACGGGTTTATTCATGCCAGAGATCCAAAATTTGTAAATACGGTTAGGGCCATTGAAGAGGGTCTCAGTAATGACGGATTGCTCTACCGTTATAAAAATGAGGATGATTTTGGACTTCCATCGTCCTCTTTTACCATTTGTACCTTTTGGTTCATCAACAGTTTGTTCAAAATTGGGGAAGAGGATAAGGCCTTGGAACATTTTGAAAGGTTGTTGGGTTACAGTAATCATTTGGGACTTTTTAGTGAGGACATTGATTTTAAGACCAAACGCTTGTTGGGGAACTTCCCACAGGCCTATTCCCATTTGGCACTGATTGAATGTGCCATAAACTTTTCAAGAAAGGGGAGCGAGGAACGAATTTTGGAATCCATCAGTTAAAAAAAACGCCCCAATTTTGGGGCGTTTCTCAAATTAGCTTTGTTTCAGCATTATTTGAATTAGTCGAAGGTATACCCGTTATCTGCAGCCACTTTGTCCGCAATCTGGGTGCGAAGAGCCACAACATTGGGTTGATTTGTATATTTCGTGAAACGTTTCAGTCCCATGAGCATCATGCGTTGTTCATCACCTACGGTAAAAGAAACAATCGCTTCTTTTCCCTTTTGGTTGATGATATCCACAGCTCTGTACAGATAGAGTTTGGCCATGTCAATTTGTGTCGCTTGGGCATCTTCACCAAATCGTTTTGCGTTTTTCTCGGCACGGAGGATGGTGGATTCTGCCAAATACACCTGAATCAAAATATCGGCAGCAGACATCAAAAGCATTTGGTGCTCTTCCAAATCTGGGCCATATCTTTGAACAGCTTTACCTGCAATCATCAAAAACACTTTTTTCAAACGGGCAACCATATCTTTTTCCTCAGAAAGCAATGCTGAGAAATCAGGAGTATCAAAGGATGGAATACCCATCAACTCCTCGCCAACAGCCGTTGCAGGCCCAAGCAAATCCACATGGCCTTTCATGGCTTTTTTCACTAACATGCCCACAGACAACATTCTGTTGATTTCGTTGGTTCCTTCATAAATTCGGGAAATACGGGCGTCTCGCCAAGCAGATTCCATGGGAGTATCGGCACTAAAGCCCATACCTCCAAAAATTTGGATACCTTCATCCGTGGTATGCTGTACGTGCTCGGAAACCGCCACTTTTAGAATGGAACATTCAATGGCATACTCCTCAACACCTTTAAGCTCCGCTTCTTGATGGGGGTTGCCACTGGCTTCTCGAATGGCGATTCTGTCCTCGATATTTTTCGCAGCACGGTAACAAGCAGATTCATCTACATACGCGTTGGTGGCCATATCGGCTATTTTCGCTTTTACAGCACCAAAATTTATGATAGGTGTTTTAAACTGCACACGTTCATTGGCATACTTGGTCGCTTCATTAAGGACACGTCTTTGTGCCTCCAAACAGGCTGCTGCTAATTTAATTCTACCGATGTTAAGGGCGTTCATAGCAATTTTAAACCCATTGCCTCTTTCGGATAACATATTTTCAACGGGAACCTTGGTTTCATTAAAAAACACTTGTCGGGTAGAGGAGGAGTGGATGCCCAGTTTCTTTTCTTCATCTCCAAAGGAAATGCCATTTTCAGGGTCGTTCTCCACAATGAAACCGGTGATGTACTTGTCGTCTTCAATTCGCGCAAAAACAATGAACATATTGCAGAATCCAGCGTTGGAAATCCACATCTTCTGCCCGGTGATGCTGTAGTATTTTCCATCTTCGGACAGTACAGCCTTGGTTTTCCCGGAATTGGCATCGGAACCCGCTCCGGGCTCCGTTAAACAATAGGCTCCAAACCATTCGCCCGAAGCTAATCTCGGTACATATTTTTGTTTTTGCTCCTCGGTTCCGTAGAGCGTAATTGGCATGGTCCCGATTCCCGTATGAGCCCCAAAAGCGGTACTGAACGAACCTGTGGCTCCTGAGATATAATCGCAAACCAACATGGTGGAGACAAATCCCATACCCATACCACCATACGCTTCGGGAACAGCGACACTCAAAAGGCCCAGTTCACCTGCTTTACGCATGCATTCTTCTGTATAGGCGTAATCTTTTTTCTCAAAACGTTCCCAATGTGCCCAAAGCTCACGGTCTACAAACTCCTTGGTGCTTTCGCGCATCATTTTTTGCTCTTCGTTGAGGTCTTCCAAAGTGAAAATGTCCTCACACTTGGTTTCTTTCACCAAAAATTGACCTCCTCTTAGGATGTCCTTTTCCATAGTTTCAGCACTCATAATATTAAGTGTTTAGTAATTAGTAGTGAGTATTGAGTTTTCAGATGAACAAAATTGACTACTGATATCTCAATACTGAATCTGATATCTTATTTAATTTAAAAATTCATAAATACCTGCTGCGCCTTGTCCTGTACCAACGCACATGGTCACCATTCCATATTTTCCTTTCATATCGCGTTTGCGCATCTCATCAAAAAGTTGAACGGATAATTTTGCTCCAGTGCACCCCAATGGATGTCCAAGTGCAATGGCTCCACCGTTTACATTGACAATTTCTGGATCCAATCCCAATTCGCGGATAACGGCCAAAGATTGCGAAGCAAAGGCTTCGTTCAATTCGATGAGTTCTACATCATTTTGCTTTAATCCAGCTTGTTTTAAGGCTTTTGGAATCGCTTTCACGGGGCCAATTCCCATGATTCGTGGTTCAACCCCTGCTGCAGCATAGTTCACCAAACGGGCAATGGGTTCCAGATTCAATTCTTTTACCATTTCTTCGCTCATGACCATGACAAAAGCAGCACCATCGCTCATTTGTGACGAGTTTCCAGCGGTAACACTTCCACCAGCGGCAAAAACAGGTCGCAATTTATTCAAAGTGGGAATGTTGGTGTCTTTTCGGGGTCCTTCATCCTTGTTGACGGTGTAGTTTTTGGTTTCCTTTTTTCCTGCCTCGTTCACAAAAGTGTGTTGTACCTCAATCGGGACAATTTGGTCTTGGAATCGATTTTCTTCTTGGGCTTTCAATGCTTTCATGTGGGAGTTATAGGCGAACACATCCTGGTCTTCTCGTGAAACTTTGAATTGTTGTGCTACCGCTTCCGCAGTAAGCCCCATACCCCAATAATAATCCTCATGCCCTTCTTTTGCAGTTGCATAATCCGGTGTGGGTTTGTAACCGCCCATCGGGATGTAACTCATGCTCTCTGCACCACCCGCAATAATACAATCCGCCATTCCAGATTGAATTTTCGCAGTTGCAATGCCAATGGTTTCCAATCCAGAAGCGCAATACCGGTTAACGGTGACCCCTGGAACGTCTTCAATGTCCAACCCCATAAGGGAGATGAGCCGGGCCATATTTAACCCTTGTTCGGCTTCTGGCATAGCATTGCCCACAATGACATCATCGATACGTTTTTTATCGAGTTGAGGCAATTCCTTCATCATGTATTCGATGGTCTCCGCGGCAAGTTCATCGGGTCTCTTGAACCGAAATAATCCCCGTGGCGCCTTGCCCACTGCAGTTCTGTATGCTTTTACGATATATGCTGTTTTCATTTTTTAAGTATTGAGTATTGAGAAGTGCGTATTTAGATTACAGTTTTTGCAATAGTGCGTAATTCATTTTTTGAATTTCAATGCACTCCTCAATGATATGTTGAACTTTTTTGTTGTCGATTAAGTTTAATTCGATGGTTAATATTAATTGGGTTTGTAGTTCATAAAGCGAACCATTTGCAATACCCAAGAAGTGTCTAAACTCTTTGTTGGAATTTCTCCCAGCACCTTCAGCTATATTTGATGGCACGGAAACGGCACTTCTTTTCATTTGCTGGGTCAAACCAAATCTTTCGTCCTTTGGTAGATCAGAAATAAGAATATAAATCGCTTTGGAAAGCTCAATTGCTTTTTGCCAAATCTTTAAATCTTCCACTTTATGCATTTCTGAATACTCAATTCTACTATCTCACTACTTTCATATACTAATTACGCAAGGGTTTCCCTGTTTTCAACATGTGCTGGATGCGCTCCAAAGTCTTCCGTTCCGTACAAAGTGAAAGGAATGCTTCGCGTTCTAAATCCAACAAGTACTGTTCACTAACATAATTGGCTTCAGATAAATCCCCTCCGGCCATAACGTAGGCCAGTTTATTGGCTATTTTCTTATCGTGTTCCGAAATGTAATGCCCCGCTTCCATGGAATCGGTTCCTACCAAGAACATTCCAAGCGCTTGTTTACCCAGCACTTTCACGTCTTTTCGTGGTATTGGTTTGGTGTATCCTGCTTCCGCCATTAATTTGGCATGTGCTTTGGCTGTAGCAATTTGTCGATCTTTGTTCACGATCACTACATCTTTTCCTTTTTGCAGGATACCCAAATCGAAGGCTTCATAGGCAGATGTGGACACTTTCGCCATACCGATGGTTAAAAAGTACTCCTGCAGCACGTTCAATTCCACATCATTTTTTCGGAAGGTATCTGATGCACGAAGTGTCATTTCCTTGGAGCCACCTCCGCCGGGGATGACCCCGACGCCAAACTCCACCAATCCAATATAGGTTTCTGCCGCGGCGACTACTTTGTCGGCATGCATGGACAATTCACAACCACCTCCCAAGCACATGCCATGTGGCGCTGATACTGTGGGGATGGAGGAATATCGCATCCGCATCATGGTATCCTGAAAGTATTTGATGGCCATGTTCAGTTCGTCGTATTCCTGTTCCACGGCCATCATAAAAATCATTCCAATATTGGCTCCCACAGAGAAATTGGCAGCTTGGTTTCCGACCACCAATCCTTGGAAATCTTTTTCAGCTAGGTCAACAGCTTTGTTCAATCCTGCGAGAACATCACCACCGATGGTGTTCATTTTGGATTGGAATTCGCAGTTCAATATACCATCACCCAAATCCTCGATGACCACCCCACTGTTTTTGAACACTTCTTTTGACGTTCTGATGTTATCCAAAATGATGAAGGCATCCTGACCCGGAACTTTTTCCATGGCCTTCTTGGGGATGTCATAAAAATAGGTAGCACCATCTTTTACCGTATAAAAGGAATCAACTCCGGCTGCTTTCATTTCTGCAACCCAAGGGGCAGCTACCAAACCTTCGGCTTTGATGAATTCCAGACCTTTATCCAGTCCAACTGCGTCCCAAATCTGGAATGGGCCGTGTTCCCAGCCAAACCCAGCTTTCATGGCATCATCAATCTTGTAGAGTTCGTTGGTTATTTCCGGAATACGATGGGTGACGTAGGCAAACAATGCCCCGAAACTTTTTCGATAAAATTCTCCGGCCTTATCCTGTCCATCCACCAACACCGAAAATCTATCGATTACTTTGTCAATGGTCTTGGTAAGCTCCAAAGTGGCGAATTTTGCACTCTTTTTATCACGATACTCCATCGAGTCCAAATCCAAAGTGAGGATTTCGCTCTTGCCATCATCACCTTTAACCTTTTTATAGAAACCTTGTCCCGTTTTGCTTCCCAACCATTTGTTTTCCATCATGGTATTGATGAAATCTGGGAGTTGGAACAGCTCGTGACGCTCATCGTCCTTACAATTTTCACTGATTCCATTGGCTACATGCACCAAAGTATCCAAACCGACCACATCAACCGTACGGAACGTGGCAGATTTTGGTCGTCCAATAACAGGTCCGGTAAGTTTGTCAACCTCTTCCACCGTCATGCCCATTTCCTTTACCATATGAAAAAGGCTCTGAATACTGAAAATCCCGATGCGGTTGCCGATAAAGGCAGGTGTATCCTTGGCCACCACAGAAGTTTTGCCCAGATACTGCTCGCCGTAACTGTTCAAAAACTCCAAAACTTCAGGAGAAGTTTCGGGCCCAGGGATAATTTCAAAAAGCTTTAGGTACCGCGGTGGGTTGAAGAAGTGGGTTCCGCAGAAATGTTCCTTGAAATCCTGACTTCTTCCTTCACTCATAAACTTAATGGGAATGCCCGAAGTATTGGAAGTAATGAGTGTTCCTGGTGTTCTATGTTTTTCCAAGTTTTCAAAAACTTGCTTTTTAATGTCCAACCGCTCCACGACCACTTCAATAATCCAATCCACTTTGGAAACCTTGGAAATGTCATCCTCCAAATTTCCGGTGGTGATGCGGTTCGCAAATTTTTGATGGTAAATAGGGGAGGGTTTTGACTTTAATGCTGCGGCCAAGGCGTCGTTCACCAATCGGTTACGCACAACTTTGTCCTCCAAGGAGAGCCCTTTGGACTTTTCCTTTTCGTTAAGTTCCCTTGGTACAATATCCAGCAATAAAACCTCGACGCCGATATTGGCAAAATGGCAGGCAATGCCACTTCCCATAATACCAGAACCGATAACGGCAACTTTGTTGATATGCCTTTTCATTGATGTATGTTTGTTTTAATTAGTCGTTTTTATGTATATTTTTTTATCTGAAATCAATTTGTTGATAATATCCATGGTCTTAAAGAAACCTGCAAGATTTTCTTCGGAGACGTTTTCTTTGACCACTTCATTGAAACGGAGCACTACATCTTTGGACTCCTTTCGTTTTTCCAGCCCTAGAGCAGTAAGGTGAATCAAGACTCCTCTACCATCGTTGGGGTTTGGTTTTCGTTGGATATACCCCCTTTCCTCAATATTTTTTAAGATCCTGGATAAACTTGTGGCCTCCATTCCCATTTTGGGCCCGAGTGCGGTGCTTGGAGTTCCTTCCTTGGGGTCGATGCTCAACAGCGTAAAGCCTATGGCCATGGTTACCCCATAATTCTTGGCCTCTTCATTGTACATTTTGCTTACGGCTTGCCAAGTGGCTCTCAGTGCATAATCAATGGTCAAATCTTTCATAGAACAGTTTGGTGTTCTCAAATATATGAAAATTTATTATGCATGCATAATAAATACATCAAATTATCCTAATGAAAATTAAATCCTCTCGAGTTGGGTAGTGGGTATGTTATTTTAGATTGATGGTTGGAGAATCAATGCCCATAAATGTCATTGTAGAGGTCTATATATTTCTCCTTTACAATTTTCCGTTTTAATTTCATGGTAGGGGTAAGGTGCCCTTCTTCAACACTCCAAACATCTGGGGTGAGCCTAAACTGTTTTACTTTTTCCCATTTGGCAAATTCCTCATTGGCAAGGTCCACTTCCTCCTGAAAACGGGCTATTACCTTTTCATTCTTGACCAAATCTGAATTATCACCCACGGTTACCTGATGTCTTTTGGCCCATTCACGGACAAATTCAAAATTAGGTTGAATTAGAGCAGCTGGCATTTTTTCGCCTTCGCCAACAACCATAATCTGTTCTATAAAGCGGGATTCTTTAAATCGGTTTTCCAACAATTGAGGAGCCACATATTTACCGCCTGAGGTTTTGAACATTTCCTTCTTACGGTCGGTAATCTGCAAAAAGCCATCTTCATCAATCTCTCCAATGTCACCGGTATGGAAATAACCATCTTTGAGTACTTCTGCTGTTTTTTCAGGGTCTTTATAGTAGCCCATCATTACATTGGGTCCCTTGCACAGTATTTCCCCATCTTCGGCAATTTTTATCTCAACGCCATCCATGATCCTACCCACCTTGCCTATTTTCCAACCATGGTTGCGTATTTCGCTGACTGATATCCCAGGGGATGTTTCCGTTAAGCCATAACACTCCATGATGGGCATGTCCGCAGCGGCAAAAATATGCCCGAGCCTGGGCTGTAATGCCGCACTGCCAGAGGCCATCATTTCCAGGTTACCGCCGAGTGCTTCCTTCCATTTACTGAAAATCAATTTTCTGGCCAGCTTTAATTTCAGCTCGTACCACCACCCATTTGCTTTGTAGGGCTTAAACTTGAATCCAAGTTCCACGGCCCAAAAGAAAAGCTTCTTTTTAAGTCCGGTAAGTGCCGTGCCCTTAGCAATGATGGCATCATAAACCTTTTCCACCAGTCTGGGTACAACGGTCATGCATGAGGGTTTCACTTCTTTGACATTTTCACTGATTTTGTCCAGCCCTTCCGCAAAATGGATTTCATAGCATAGATAGATGTATGCATAGGAAAATGTCCGTTCAAAAATATGGCAGAGGGGAAGAAAACTCAAGACCCTATCTCCAGGCTCTAGCGGTAATCGGTTTTGCGCCGATAGCACATTTGAAACAATATTATTGTGGGATAGCATTACGCCTTTGGGTTTTCCCGTTGTTCCAGATGTATAAATAAGCGTGGCCAAATCGCCAGGAGATACCCCAGCTTTTCGGTTCTCAACTTCTTCTTGTTTCGAAGTATCCGCTCCAAGCTCCAAAACTTCTGTCCAACTCTTGCAATTGTCCAATTGATCAAAAGAATAAACGTCTTTTAACGTCTTTAGGTTTCCACTTATGGCCAAGACTTTTTGAAGTACTTCGTCACAGGACACAAAACAATATTTGGCCTCGGAATGATTCAAGATGTATTCATAATCTTCCTCAGAAATGGTGGGATAAATAGGAACATTTTGCGCACCTACCTGAAGTATGCCTATATCGGCAATGCACCACTCGGTCCTATTGGTGGTAGAAATAAGGGCTATCTTGTCATTGGGCTTAACCCCCAGTTGAAGTAAGCCTCTGCTAAATGCATTTGCCTTATCAATATATTCCTGTGTTGAGGTTGCTACCCATTGGCCGTTGTATTTTGTGACCAATGCCTTTTCGAGGGGGTGTTTTTCCAATTGGTAGTATGGAAAATCGAATAATCGGGTAACTTTTTGCATAGTAAGTTTCTGTAAAGTAATTGCAAAATAGGGAAAGGAAACGGTATTTTAAAACGAGTTATTCAAAAACAAGCATAAATTCCTGCCAATTTTACACCATATGCAATTTCATGCCCTCGTGGGAATCCGTGAATCCCAAAGATTTGTAGAATGCCAATGCACCAGTTCGTTTTTTGTCCGTGGTCAATTGTACCACATGGGCTCCTTTTTGTTTTGACCGCTCAATGGCCCACTGAAATAATTTTTTGCCAATTCCTTTGCCGCGATAGGCTTCATGCACTCTAACGGCTTCAATCTGAGCCCGGATTCCACCCTTATAGGTAAGATATTGAATAAAGCTCAATTGAAGGGTTCCAATGACTTCACCATTCTCATTTTCGATGATGACCAATTCCTGGTTGGGGTCATTGAAGATATTATCGAAGGCATGGTAGTATGTATCGGGAAGAGGGTCTTTATAATCTTCCCGAAGCTTCCCCAATTTGTCATTGGTCAACAGTTGCACTATGACAGGAACATCTTCTTTTTCTGCCTTTCTAATCTTCATGGTTTATGTTTTCTACCCATTTTCTGGCATTCACAAATGCCTGTAACCAAGGTGAGACCACATCGGTTCTATCCTTTGGATAGTGGGCCCAGTTCCACGGGAACGTGGACCGCTCAATATGCGGCATGGTTACCAAATGTCTACCTGTTTTGTCGCAGAGCATCGCGGTATTATAATCGCTGCCGTTGGGATTGGCGGGATACCCTTCATATCCATATTTGGCAACGATGTCGTACTCGTTTTCAGCATGGGGAAGACTGAATTTGCCCTCACCATGCGAAATCCAGACACCCAAGGTGGTACCGGCCATATTGGAGAGCATCACCGAATTGTTTTCCTGAATTTTCACGGAGGTGAAACCACTTTCGTGCTTGTGTGAATCGTTGTAGGTCATTCTACCGTGAATCTCGTGTTCTGGATTTATCAAGTCCAATTCCATGAACAATTGACATCCGTTACAGATTCCCACCGATAAAGTATCGGGGCGGGCGAAAAAGTCTTTTAAAGCCTTATTGGCCTTTTCATTGTATTTAAAGGCTCCGGCCCAACCTTTGGCACTTCCCAGAACATCCGAATTCGAGAATCCGCCCACAGCACCAATAAATTGAATGTTTTCCAAGGTTTCCCGGCCCGTGATAAGGTCGGTCATGTGCACATCCTTCACATCAAATCCAGCCAAATACATCGCATTGGCCATTTCGCGCTCAGAATTGCTTCCTTTTTCGCGAAGGATAGCAGCTTTGGGTCGTTGGCTGATCGGAGTCGAAGCCAACGGGAGCTTTCCAGTAAAATCTTCCGGAAAATTGTAGTTCAGAGCTTGATTTTTGTAATTATCATAACGGTCTTTGGCCAGTCCGTGGGAAGTCTGTTTGTTGTCCAGCAAAAAGGAGGTTTTGAACCATGTATCACGCAGTGAGGCAATGTTCAGTCCAATCTCTACCCCATTATTTTTGATACTGAGCGTGCTCTCCGAAGCGACACTACCTATATTATGGAATGTAATCCCGGCATCGTTCAATATGTTTTCAACGGACGCATCCTTAGCTTGGAAAACGAGCCCGGCATTTTCAGAAAATAATAGTTTAATGCTATCGGATTCTCCAATGTCGTTCAAATCGAGTTGGGCGCCAAGATCATTGTCTGCAAAGCAGAGTTCCAAAAGGGTCGTGATCAATCCACCTGAGGCTACATCGTGACCTGCCAAAATTTGATTGTTTTTAATCAATCCTTGAAGTGTATTGAAAACGATCTTTACATAATCAGCCTCTAAAACGGAAGGTGTTTCATTTCCGATGCCATTCAATATTTGGGCAAAGGAAGAACCGCCTAATTTATGACTGTCTTTGGAAATGTTGATGTAATAGATGTCACCTCCATCCTTTTGAAGGACAGGTTCCACTACCTTGGTGATGTCATCGCAGTGTGCTGCTGCCGAAATAATTACAGTTCCAGGGGACAGCACCTCACCATCCTTATATTTTTGTTTCATGGAAAGCGAATCCTTTCCGGTGGGCACGTTGATGCCCAATTCAATGACAAAATCCGACAAGGATTCCACCGCCTTGTACAAACGTGCATCCTCGCCTTCGTTGCGGCAGGGCCACATCCAGTTGGCGGATAGCGAAACGGATTTCAATCCCTCTTTTAAAGGTGCCCAAACCATATTGGTCAAGGATTCCGTCACACTATTTCTACTTCCCGCAACAGGGTCAATTAAAGCGGAAACTGGCGAATGCCCAATGGTGGTGGCAATACCTTCCTTGCCTTTAAAATCCAAGGCCATTACCCCGCAGTTGTTCAAGGGTAATTGTAAGGGACCAGCACATTGTTGTTTCGCCACGTGCCCGCCCACACATCGGTCCACCTTATTAGTGAGCCAATCCTTGCAGGCTACCGCTTCCAACTGAAGCACCTGCTCCAAATACTCATGGAAATGCTCCAAGGAATAGGAGAGGGGCGGATAAGTTTGTTGGGCCGATTTATCATCCATTATGGTCTTAGGTGAACTTCCAAACATATCCGAAAGTTCCAAGTCCATTGGTTTTTCACCGGATTTGTGGGATTCAAAGGTGAATTTATGATTACCAGTGACCTCACCCACATTGTACATGGGAGAGCGCTCACGAGCTGCCACACGATCCAACAAATCCAGATCTTTTTCACCAATCACCAATCCCATACGTTCTTGGGATTCGTTGCCAATCAGTTCTTTTTTGGAAAGGGTAGGGTCCCCGATGGGCAATTTGTCGGTATCGATGTTGCCTCCGGTTTCTTCCACCAATTCCGATAAGCAGTTGAGGTGTCCTCCAGCGCCATGGTCATGGATGGAAACGATAGGGTTATCATGACTTTCCACCAGTCCACGAACAGCATTGGAAGCTCTTTTTTGCATTTCGGGGTTGGAACGTTGTACGGCATTCAGTTCTATAGCAGCACTAAATTCTCCTGTATCGGCACTGGAAACGGCTGCACCACCCATTCCGATGCGATAGTTATCCCCACCTAGAACGACTATTCTGTCTCCTTTTTTGGGCGTGTCCTTTAAGGCTTGGTCGGTTTTTCCGTAACCAACTCCTCCGGCCATCATGATCACCTTGTCAAAGCCTAATTTTCGAGGTGTCATATTGAGCGCAGTCGAGATATCTTTTGACTCATCATGTTCAAATGTAAGCACCGAACCCGCGATAAGTGGTTGCCCGAATTTGTTTCCAAAATCGGATGCTCCATTGGAGGCCTTGATCAAAATATCCATTGGGGTTTGGTAGAGCCATTCACGTTCCGCCATCCCTTTTTCCCAAGGTCGGTTTGCCTCTAATCGAGAATACGAAGTCATGTATACAGCGGTTCCCGCCAAGGGCAATGAGCCTTTTCCACCGGCCAAACGATCTCGAATCTCCCCTCCGGAACCCGTCGCAGCTCCGTTGAAAGGCTCCACGGTGGTGGGGAAGTTATGCGTCTCGGCTTTGAGGGATAAGACTGAATCAAATTCTTTTTCTTCGTAAAAATCCGGTTTATCGGCACTTTTTGGTGCAAATTGAATGGCTTTTGGTCCTTTGATGAAGGCCACATTGTCCTTGTAGGCCGAAACGATATCGTTTGGATTTGCCTCGGAAGTCTTTTTGATCAATTTGAATAGGGAAGAGGGCATCTCTTTCCCATCTATAATAAAGGTGCCATTGAAAATTTTATGGCGGCAGTGCTCCGAATTCACCTGACTGAAACCGAATACTTCAGAATCCGTTAACTTACGTCCCAATTTTTGGGCAAGCCCTTCTAGGTAGGCTACTTCCTCATCACTCAAAGCCAAACCTTCCTTTTGGTTGTAGGCGGCAATGTCCTCAATCTCCAAAATGGGTTCTGGGACGATGTTGATGGTATAAATATCTTGTCCCAATCCCTTGTATTTTTGGGAGAGCATGGGATCGTAATCCGTAAAGTCTTCCACAACGGCATGGAATTCCTCAATCCGAATAATTCCGGCAATGCCCATGTTCTGGGTAATCTCGGTGGCGTTGGTACTCCATGGGGTGACCATGGCGGCACGTGGCCCAACAAAAAAGGCGTCGAGTGACGCCGCTTCTATCTTGGGTTGGTTGCCGAACAACCATGTTAATTTTTCATTATCTTCCTTAGTGATTTCCTGAGTAGTCTGGACGGCAAAAACCTTGGTAGCCTTGTCCCCAAAAAAATGGATCATACAATTTATGCGTTGAACGGTTTAAGAAAGTGCAAATTTACGATTTTGGGATGGATTTTATGTTTTCGAATGTTTAGAGTTTTGAACCATGCGTGTTGATAGCTGATTTATCAATTCCCAAGCGTTACTGACAAATTTGCAACACAGGTCACAAACCCATTTGACTAGTTTGAAAGCTGTTTAAGGTTTCTGGTATGAAAGAACGAAGAAGGAAAATCGTGAAATGGCTACTTGCCTCCATTGTAATTTTGGGCATCCTTCTTATTTTGATTGACCATTGGAGTGCTGGTACATGGGTCAACTTTCTCAAGCATCTATTAAAAAATGTACTTCGTGGGCTATTTTGACTTTTGTGGATGGCATATTCAGTTGGATGACCGATTAAAAGGGAATTAAAACCAATAATTCCAGTATTATTTTATGGAGTAATTAAAAATTGGATTGCAATTGTATCTTGCTATGGTTATTTTTCTGCTCTTTCCCTATCTTAGAAGGATTAATGCTAATTCAAAATCCAACCGTATGAAAACTGTCAATACCCTATTAACCGGGGCGCTATTGTTTTGTTCTGTTGCCACGGCAACCGCCCAAAAAAAATATTCCAAAAAACAGATTGAAAAACTAAAGACCGAGGTCGCCCAAATTGTGGAAGACCACAAAAAACAGTCCCAAGTTATGGTGGACAAAATATTCAGCTTTGCTGAACTCGGTTTTCAAGAGGAGGAAAGCTCCAAATACCTTACCGGAATCTTGGAGAGCAATGGGTTTGCCATAGAGCATTCCATTTCAGGGATTCCCACCGCATGGTTTGCCACATGGAGCAATGGGGACGGACCCACAATTGCGTTGGGTAGTGATGTAGACTGTATTCCCAAAGCTTCGCAATATCCTGGTGTTGCCTATCATAAACCCATTGTGGAAGGTGCGCCCGGTCATGGTGAGGGCCACAATTCTGGTATCCCTTTAAATATCACATCAGCCCTGGCGGTAAAAGAAATCATGGAGCGTGAAAATATTGGGGGTACTTTGATTCTATGGCCCGGAATTGCCGAGGAATTGGTCGCTGCGAAAGCATGGTATGTGCGTGATGGTCTTTTTGACGATATCGATATGTGCATCTTCACCCACGTAGGCAACAATTTTGGCGTTTCTTGGGGTCCTACCCGAGGTACTGGATTGATTTCGGTGGAATACCTTTTTGAAGGAGAGGCCGCGCATTCCGCCGGTGCACCATGGAGGGGAAGAAGTGCCTTGGATGCCGCTGAATTGATGAATATTGGCTGGAATTACAAGAGAGAGCACCTGCATCCCCTAAAACGCTCACATTCCATTTTTACTGATGCGGGAGACCAGCCAAACGTAGTGCCCTCCAAAGCAGCTATCTGGTTCTATTTTAGAGACATTACTTATGAAGGCATCATGGAGATGTATGCTGAGGCAAACGACATTGCCAAAGGTGCGGCTTTGATGACAGGAACTACCATGACCTCACGGATTTTGGGAACCGCTTGGCCCAGACATTATAATAAAGTGATTGCCGAGACCATGTATGAGAATATTGAAAAAGTAGGGTTGCCCACTTGGTCCGATGCGGACCAAACTTTGGCCAAAGCTGTACAAACTGAAGTAGGTTCCGAAAAAATTGAAGGTCTTCCCACCGAGTTGGATGAAATTGGCCTTCCCGTATTGGAACCCATTAGCGGTGGTTCGGATGATATTGGTGACATTTCCTGGAAAATCCCAACAGTGACCATGCGTTTTCCTTCCAATATTCCCGGTTTGCAAGGTCACCATTGGAGCAACGCCATCGCCATGGCTACGCCTATTGCCCACAAAGGGGTGACGGCCGGCGCAAAAGCGGAAGCCATGACCTTGTTGGACTTTTTGTTGAAACCTGAATTGCTGGAAGGAGCTTGGAATTACTTCAACAATGAGCAGAGCAAAGAAACCAAGTATCAGCCCATGATTTCTGCGGATGATATGCCTCCTGTCTATTTAAACAAGGATAAGCAGGATACCTTCCGGGATGAGTTGGAGCAATACTACTACGATGAGACCAAATACGACTCCTATTTGGAGCAGTTGGGAGTAGAGTATCCTACGGTGAAGGAATAAGAGTAAAGAGAATTGTCAGTTCCAGCGGAGTCGAGAACCTTTGAGGCACATCTCGACTGCGCTCGATTTGACATGAGTGCAAATCAGTTAAATAATGCCCTAAACGCCAAGGGTGATTGCTTGGTTTTGCTCTTGAACAGTTTACTGAACGATTGGGAGTGCTCAAATCCCAAAGTATAGGCAATCTCGCTTATGGAAAGTTGGGTGGTGGACAGTTTTTCCTTCGCTTTTTCAATCAATTTTTCATGGATATGTTGCTGGGTGCTCTGTCCTGTCAATACTTTAAGCAGACTGCTCAAATAATTGGGGGAAACATTCAAGGTTTCCGCAACATATTGGACCGAAGGGAGTCCTTTATGGATGGCTTCCTCATGGTTGAAGTAATTGTTGAGAAGGTCCTCCAACCGAACCAAAATCTCGTGGTTTGAAATTTTTCGTGTGATGAATTGGCGTTGATAATAGCGTTCTGCATAATTGAAAAATAGTTCCAGTTGTGCAATGATGATATTTTGACTGAATGTATCCGTGTTGGAATGGTATTCGTGTTGAATGTTCAGCAGGATATCCGTTAGGGTTTTCTCTTCCTTTTCAGAAAGAAAAAGGGCTTCGTTGATGTCATAACCAAAGAATTCATAGTTTTTGATGTTTTTGGCCAAGGGGGTATTCCATAAAAAATCGGGATGAATCAGAAGCAACCAACCTGAAGGCGTTGTTTCAGCAGGCAACATTTCAAACTGAAGCACTTGACGTGGGGCAATAAAACTCAACAACCCCTCATCAAAATCGTACTGCTGTTGACCATATCGTACCTTGGCGGGAACATCTCTTTTTAGTCCAATGGAGTAAAAATTTTGTATCCAAGTGACCTCTTTATCATGAGTTTGGTAGTTTACTTTTGAGTAATCAATTAAGCTTACTAAAGGATGCTCTGGTTTTGGCAGATTGCAAAAGGTATGAAACTCGCTTAATGTATTAAAAGTGTACATCTGGATTTGTATCAAAAAATTGTGGAGTAAATGCTGGGCAAACCAAATGATCGGCCCAGCATTTACCAAATTAACTATTAATTCGCAAAATCGGTGGAATAGCTCAACTCCTTATAGGCGAGCAAGGCATTTTCCAAGGTTTTCAATTTGTTTTCAGCCATGGCATACGCATCACTTCCCAAGAACAAATGAAGCATGGGATTATCACTTTCAGCTACCTCTATCAGTACCTTTGCTGCTTTTTCAGGATCACCCAACTGATTTCCAGAAATTTCTTCTATATGAAGGCGTTCAGACTCACGTGCATTGGCATAGACATCCATACGGTTAGCTGCCAAACGCAAGGAATCACTAGTTAAGAATTCCGTACGGAAATAGCCAGGATAGACCAAAGTGGTATTGATTCCAAAAGGTTTTGCTTCTTCTGAGAGGGCTTCGGTTAGCCCAACCACAGCAAATTTTGTGGCACAATAGATACCAAATCCTGGAAAATTGGCCACCATTCCAGCAACCGAAGCAATATTGAAAATATGTCCGGAACCTTGCCCCCTTAAAATTGGCATGGCTTTGCGAACTACATTCAATAAGCCAAAAACGTTTACATCAAAGTTTTGTCTGCATTCCGAATCAGTCAACTCTTCCAAGGTTCCATTTTGACCGTAGCCTGCGTTGTTGACCACCACATCAAGACTTCCAAATGTTTCAACGGTTTTGGAGATTCCAGAGGCTATGCTTACCTCACTCATTAAATCAACCTGCAACGGCAGAAAATTATCATGAGTGCCTACTGCACTTTTCAGCGCAGGTAAACTTCTGGAGGTAGCGGCCACTCGGTATCCTCCATCCAATAACTTTTTCACTAAAGCCAGTCCAAGACCTTTTGATGCTCCTGTGACCAACCAAACTTTCTTTGTGTTCATTTTTCTTTGTTTTAAATTTTATGAATTGACACTGCAAAGTTGACCCTAAACAAAAGGAGAGGTGTAGCCAAATCTTCGGTTGTTGTAGCCGAATTTGGAATAGTGCTACTACGATGAAGGAATAAAAGGTAAAGTGAATTGTCAGTTCGAGCGGAGTCGAGAACCTTTAAGGCACATCTCGACTGCGCTCGATGCGACATTTAGGCGTTCTTCTTCAACAAAGCCATATAAAATCCATCAAAACCACTTTCTGAGGCATAGACGTTTTTTTCCTTGATGAACTCAAAATCCTGCCCAGCTTCGGAAGCAAGGAATTTTTTCACCTGTTCCGTGTTTTCTTGGGGCAGGATGGAGCAGGTGGCATAGACCATTTGTCCTCCTTTTTTAACCATTCTACTGTAATTCTGAAGAATATCTTGCTGTACGCCCATGATACGGTCTATGAATTCGGGTTCCAATTTCCATTTGGAATCTGGGTTTCTTCGCAATACGCCCAAACCGGAACAAGGTGCATCCAATAACAATCGGTCGGCACTATTATAGAGTTTTTTAATGACTTTTGTGGAATCAATGACCCGTGTCTCAAAGTTATGGACCCCGTTTCGTCTTGCCCGAATCTTTAGCTTCTTCAGTTTGCTCTCGTAAATGTCCAGAGCAATGAGTTGACCCTTATTTTCCATTTGCGAAGCCAAGTGAAGGGTCTTGCCCCCAGCACCGGCACAAGCATCAATGACACGTTGCCCGGGTTTCACCTCCAAGAATGGGGCCACCAATTGGGAAGAAGCATCCTGCACCTCAAATAATCCATCTTTAAAAGCTGCTGTGGTGAATACATTTTTGCGTTCCTTTAAGCGTAGTGCATCCGGATACCCTTCCAAGGTTTCGGTTTCAATATCATCCTTGGCCAAAAAATCTTGCAATTGTTTTCTTTGGATTTTCAGGGTATTGGTACGGAGGATAACATCGGCCTGTTGATTCAGGGCAGCAATTTCTTTGGTCCAAAGTTTATCTCCCAATGCTTTCTCGCCCAATTCATCCATCCAATCGGGAATGGACTCCCGAAACTTTCTGATTTTTGACAATTCATCAAATCGTCCTTTGATTCGGCGTTCCGGAGTGTCTTCCAATTGTTTCCAGTCGGGAATTCGGATTCCCCGCAATACGCACCATACGGTGAATAATCGGAACAAATGGGGACGAGTATAGGGTTCGTTGGCTTCGGCAATCTCGGTATAGAGTCGTTTCCAGCGTACAATATCGTAGGTGGTTTCAGCAATAAAAGCACGGTCACGGGCTCCCCAGCGTTTATCATAGCGTAAGACTTTCTCTATGACCTTATCGGCATATTCCCCTTCATTGAAAATCATATTCAGGGCATCAATTACGGCAAAAACAAGATTTCGGTGTAAACGCATGGTGTAAAATAAGGTTGCAAAGGTACCATTTCTGTGTACTTTTACAGAAAATAAATAGCATGCGGTTTTCTCCTTTGGTTTTGTTCATCCTTATTTTAATTTCCTGTGCTGAAGAGCCACAATACAAACCCTTTCAATCGGTGTCAATCACTCCGGTTTTTGAAGATTCGGTCAGTATCCGGGCCATTACGTTTTTGGATGGCAGAACCTTGGCTTTTGCAGGAAGTAGGGGTATGTACGGAACTGTAGATGTTACCACCCAGAGAGTTCGTTCCAATGTTCAGGTTTATGATTCCATTACACCCGCTTTTAGGGCGGTGGGAAATACTTCAAACGACTTCTTTATGATTTCCATTGATAGTCTGGCATTACTTTACAAAACAGGCGACCAAGGAAAAATGGAATTGGTGTATAAGGAAGATGGCGAAGGTGTATTTTATGATTGTATGGCTTTTTGGAACGATACCGAAGGTATAGCCATGGGCGATACGGTTAATGGATGCCTGTCCATCATCATTACCAGGGATGGAGGGCAAACCTGGAACAAGATTCCGTGCGCCAACCTGCCGGAAGGTATGGAAGGCGAAGGGGCCTTTGCGGCCAGCAATAGTAATGTTGCGTTGTCAGGAAACCATGCATGGATTGGTACCACAGCAGGACGTGTCTACCATTCTGAAGATAAAGGAAAAACTTGGACTGTTCAGCAAACCGAAATTATTCACCAGGAAGAAACCCAAGGCATCTATTCCATGGATTTTTATGATGAAACCACAGGATTTGCGATGGGAGGGGATTACACCCAACCGGAATCCAATAAAGCCAATAAAATGATTACCTATGATGGTGGCAAAACGTGGGACCTCATTGCAGATGGACAGGAACCCGATTACAAAAGCTGTGTACAGTTTGTGCCCAATTCAGAGGGAAAAGGTCTGGTTGCTGTAGGGTTTACCGGGATTTCGTATTCTGGGGATGGGGGAGAAAACTGGAAATCATTCAGTGAGGAATCCTTTTACACGCTTCGGTTTTTGAACGATTCGGTGGCCTATGCTGCTGGAAGAAACCGAATTTCGAAGTTGGTTTTTCAGTAAAAGGCGGCTCTTGTTTCTACATCTGAATGAAACAACCCCTTATCGTCTTTTCATGGAAAACGTATTGATCTGCCTTACCTTTATACCTCAAGTTGTTCAAGAGTTTAAGTCTCTTGCTCACTGTTGATAGACTTTAAAAATTGCATTGGATATTATGATTCACACTCCTGGTTTTATTTTTGACCTTTTTTTGAGGCGAGAACTTCATTCATTTTATTCCAATCCTATCCGGAATTCTATTACCAATAAAGAGTTTGCTCCAATACCTGCAAGTCCATTCCCCAACAAGATTGCAAGCTTTTCAAAGGTTACTGATGTTCCGGATTACCTTGATGTGGCGCTTAAGGCTGAATCAAATCGGCTAAAAACCAGAAAAGTAAAGCAATATCAAGGCTTTTTATGTGATTTGTCGGGTAGCGAAACGCCTTTTGACTACATGTCCACCAAATTCAGTAAAAAGTCCATAAAGAACATTAAAGCCAAAAAAAGGCAGCTCGAGACCCATTATAACATTACCTACAGGAACCATTACGGGGAAATCGACCGGGAACATTACGATTTTTTATTTGACAGGTTCTATGACCTGCTGAAGAAAAGGTTTGATGAGAAGAAAATTCAGAACAGGTATCTTTTGGTTTGGAAAACGTACCACGAACTGGTCTACCCCATGATTTTACGTAACGAGGCATCATTGTTCGTCATATATGATGGCAAAGAACCCATAGCCCTTGCCATGGACTTCTATTTGGAGGATATTTGTTTTGGATACATTCAGGTATTTGATGAGGAATATCAAAAATATTATATGGGAGATGTGTGTATGATGGAACGTTTGGATTGGCTTATGGCCCATAATTTTAAAATCTTTGATTTTTTAATGGGGGAAACCTATTACAAGGTTAAATGGTCCAACCACACCTACCTTTACCATCACCTTTTATTTTATAAAAGCGGCTCTGTGGCAGGGCGTTTAAGAATGCAGTTAACTAAAGGGAAGTTACAGTTTAAACAATATTTACGGGATAGGGGAATTTTGGGCAAAGTGTTCAGCATAGATCGTTTATTGTACCGCCGGATGTCAAAAAAACTAAAAGGATTTGATTGGAAAAATCCATAAAACCCAAGGACTCTAGGCCGGAAAATTAAGTGAAGTGGGCTACTTTTTCGGAATTTTTGCCCCGAAATAGATATTGCCCGTTGGAACCATAAAACACCTCAACATCTTTGGCGGACTCATTGTTCAAATACAAAAAATCAAAAAATAATTTAATGACCTGTGGACTATAAGCATCTATTTTTATGAGGGATGTATCTTGTACTTCAACATCTTCAAAAACAATGGATTTGCCTTTTTCATCCGATGCGTTTGTAGAATCCCATTCTTTTTTGCGAAAACGAAAAAGGACTTTGTTCAATAACAGGTTAAGATCTTTTTCCCTGAGATATTGTTTTAGCTTGAAATAATTTTTGGCCAACATGGCCTTTGCAACGGATGAAAATGATTTGGAATTGTAGAGAATGTGGTATTCAAAATCATAGCTTTTTGTGGCCCAGCGGGTTTTGTAATCAAAATAACCTTTGGAAAAGTCCAGTAGTTTGAATTTGTTGGCAATGCCCCAATCAATAAGGTGCATAATATTGACGGAACCCAAATGGAATTTGGCATAATCAATATCAAAAACGGTAATGGCATCAAAAATAATGTCCTTGGAAAAATAGACCAATGTTATGGCAATGGGATTTTCCCCGTTTTTAACCACAAAAAGTCCTGCTTGTTTTTTTAGGATAAGTGGATAGGCCACACTTTTATAGAAATCCCATTCTTTTTCATCCAAGTTGTTGTTGTGCTCTGCCTTGTCCAGAAATCGTTTTTCCAAAAGCTCCCTAAACCTATCAAAGAGGAAGTTGTACGCTTCTTCGGTAATAGCATCACCTAGGTACATCTGTGTTTTTATTTCGAAACATTCCGAGAGTCTTCTGCTGTATTTGTACAACTTGTATCGGCTCGATTTCTTGAATTTTTTCTGCAGATACTCCTGCAAGCTTGAAAAACTGTCCAACTCAATTAAAAAACCAGGATATTGTTTGACCCGTATAAGTTTTGTGGGGTTTAATTCTTGGGGTTGTGGGATTTTGAAATAAGTTGGTACATCAAAAATCAACAGAATTTCTTTTTTTAGACTCAAGGGACGTTCCAAGGTGTATTGCATCCCCTTGGTATGGGTTTTCCCATAATTAGTAAGTATGCCCCATTTTCCTCGATAGAATTTTGGGCCGTAAACACCTTCAACATCAGTTGGTGTTTCTTCTTTACCAAAACTTTTAGCCCATTTTTTAGTGAAGGTTTCTGACAGAAAGGGATTGTCAATCATCGCCAAGGCAGTTTATTTCAGAAATTTCCTTTTTGTTGTTGGAATCTAGACGATAAAGGGGAAAAAAGCATGAGTTCTTATCAATTTCAGAGGCATTTTTGGCTTCTCTCTGTTTTAAGAGCTTTTTATATTGGGTTTCATCCACAATGTATTGCCAAGAGCTAAATTTTCTATAATCTTTGGAAAATCCAGACTTAAAGTAAAAAAGAGAATCTTCATCTTTTCCATTGAGCCCACCTCCTAAGTTAAAGTTGACATACCCTTCCTCAGTAGATGTTTTTCGAACGTGGTCTATTAGCAGTTTAATTGGATTTAGATGAAAATATTCGCTTTTAACACCGGATAAGTGATACTGCACCGTGCCATTGTTTTTGGTAAAAATGGCACCTCCTGCAAACTCACCGGATTCTTTGTGTTGGGCCACCAAAAGTTCAGCGTGAATTTGACTACTGGCCAAAAGTTTATAAAAATACTTTTTGCCAAAGAAGTAGCTGGGTTTGGCATGGAGTCTTTTCATATTGTCACAATAAGTGGCAATGAACTCGTCCAAGCATTTTTCTTGAATCCCATCAATGATGTCATACTCCTTGACTTCCTTGTTGATGTAGGTTTTTAGCCTTCTACCATATTGTTTTTTTTGCTGCTCTAAACTTAGGGTAAGGTCTATGTTCACTACATTCCCATGGGGGACTATATTTCCAATACCCTTAAGAATTGTGTCCTGTTTGCTGATAAATGGATGTAATCTGGAGAATACCGAAACAATCTGGTTATCCCTTAAAAAATCACAGAGCTGCTTTTTGAAATCCTCATTGTTAAAAGAAGGGTCAACATTTTTGCCTACGGGCCCAACATAGCCATAAACCGAAGTGGCATCCTTGAGCTCTGTTCCTTCTATGTCCCTAATGAGCAATGGAAGTGCAATAAGGGAATTACCCCTTTCATATTTGACCAAAATAGGTCTTTCATCAGTTTTTTTTGATATCTGATGGTAGTCGTAGGTATGATAAAAATCAGCTTGCTCACATCGGTCCACAACTTGTCCCCAAGCATTTCTATCCTGAATGACCTGCATAAGTTCAATTTTGTAAATATAACGAAAATAGCGGTATAAGATTTTAGGAAACATGACAAAAGTCATGTGAATCAGCAGATTGGTTCAAAGGATTGAAAAACTCGATGAAATCACTTTTTAGGGCTTAGGTTGTCGTTGTTTCATTTAAAATCAACCATTAAAATTTGTCTTTTGACTTCTCATACCGAAAATGGAATAAAAAACTGCTCTTGTATTTTTTTGGTAAAAGTAGCATGTACTATTTGAACTTGAACTTTTGCAGGTTTGACACACCTGCCGGCCGCAGGTAGGAATTGCATAAGTTTTTGGAGATGTCATTCTGAGCGGAGTGAAGAATCTCGCCATGCCTTTGCTTTGAGTTCGGCATGACATTGCCCATTCTGAAGTGAAATGAAGAATTTTTTAAAGCAAAAGGAACCACTTGCCGTTTGAACTTGCAATTGCACTTGTTCTTGATTCTTGCTCCTTGTTCTTTCAGGAACCCTTAGGAGGAAAACGACTGCATTTCCACCAGCTTTTTATAGCTTTTTTTGGATTTCATCAGCTCCTCGTGGGTACCCTGCTCTACAATTTTTCCTTTGCTCATCACCACAATGGAATCTGCACTTTGAATCGTAGACAATCGGTGGGCAATTACTATTGAAGTCCGGTTCTGCATCATTTTTTCCAAAGCATCCTGTACCAAGCGCTCACTTTCCGTATCCAGAGCTGAGGTGGCCTCGTCCAAAATCATGATAGGTGGATTTTTAAGCACGGCACGTGCAATGGAGAGGCGTTGTTTCTGACCGCCACTCAATTTGTTGCCGCTGTCCCCAATATTGGTGTCGTAGCCATGGGGCAGGTCCATAATAAAGTCATGTGCATTGGCCACTTTGGCTGCAGCTACGATTTCCTCTGTAGTGGCATTTTCCTTGCCTAGGGCGATATTGTTTTTCACCGTATCATTGAACAAAATGGAATCTTGTGTTACCAAGCCCATAAGACCACGGAGTGATTTTTTGGTAATATTCTTGATGTTGATGCCATCCAGCAACAATTCCCCTTCGTTGACATCGTAGAAACGGGTCACCAAATTGGCCACCGTACTTTTCCCGCTTCCAGACTGGCCGACCAGGGCCACGGTTTGGCCTTTATCAACCTTTAGGTTGAAATCCTTCAACACATAATCATCCTCGTACTTGAAGGAAATATTTTTGAGCTCAATTCCGGAGTTGAAATCGGTTTTCTCCATGGCACCTTCCATATCCTTGATGGGATTTTCAGATTCCAGAATTTCCAAAACCCGTTCTGCAGCCGCATTTCCTTTTTTAACACCGTAGGATGCTTTGCTGATAGCTTTGGCAGGAGTAAGGATGTTATAGGCCAACCCCATATAGGCAATAAAGGAGGATGCATCCAACGTTTTGTCCACCAATACCATTTTTCCACCAAACCACAGTAATACCCCAATGACTAAAATCCCCAAGAACTCTCCGGTGGGAGAGGCTAGGTTTTGTCTATTCAATAGCGAATTGGAAAACTTGAAAAAGCGCGTCGTTGAATTTTTGAACGTATTGTAAAATTTAGACTCAGAATTAAAAGCTTTGATGACCCGGAGACCACCCAAAGTTTCTTCCACTATGGAAAGAAATTCTCCTTGTTCCTTTTGCACGCGGTCCGATTTTCGTTTGAGGGATTTTCCGATACGTGAAATCAACATGCCAGCAATAGGAATGAAAATAAAAACAAAAATGGTCAGTTTAGCACTTATTCCGAACATGACCAAAATGGTGAATAGTATAGTAAGCGGTTCACGTACTATCAACTCCAAAATGGACAGGAAGGAATGTTGTATCTCCAATACGTCTGAAGTGATTCTGGCAATGACATCTCCTTTTCGCTTTTCCGAGAAATAGGAGATTGGGAGATCTACTATCTTTTGGTACATTTTATTTCTGATGTCCTTAAGCACCCCATTTCTTAAAAATGTGATGAAATACATCGCCAAATAATTAAATGCATTTTTTAACAGAAAAAGTGCCAATACCAAACTTATGACCAATACCAATCCTTTCATATCGTCGTCTCCAGAATAGGCGGTCACCCTATAGTTAATATAGTCTTGTAAGTAATCTTTTGATTTGGAAAAACCTTCATAAATAGGTTTCACATAGACCTTTTGCTCCGGTTTGAACAAGACATCAAGCATGGGAATAAGTGCAGCAAAGGACAGGGCACTGAAAAGCGCATACAGAATATTGAAGAAAATATTCAAATAACCGTATTTGCGGTACGGTCCCGCAAAACGGAGTATTTTTTTAAAGTAGTTCATTCACCTACAAATTCAGTTCAGAAAGGATGCCATCAATTTTGGTATCCAACTGCGAATTTACGGATTTATAATCCTCGGCCTTAGCTAATTTTGCATTGGTGCTGATGTAGAACTTTACTTTGGGCTCGGTACCGCTAGGTCTGGCCGCAATTCGGGTACCATCTTCCGTTTCATAGATCAATACGTTGGACTTGGGCAAGTGCATGGTACGTTCCTCCCCAGTCTGTACATTTTTGGCAATTGACGTATTGTAATCCTCAATCCATAACAATTTTGAACCTTGTACGGATTCCACGGGATTTTCTTTAAAATCTTTGAGCATTTGCTTGATTTCCTCGGCACCGCTCATGCCTTTTTTGGTTAGGGAAATCAACTTTTCCTTGTAAAAACCGAAGTGTACATAGCAATCGATAAGGTCTTTGTAGAAAGAACTACCATTGGCTTTTGCGTTGGAGGCAATCTCGCAAGCGAGTAGGGTAGAGGTGACCGCATCCTTGTCCCGGACAAAGTCGCCCACCATATAGCCAAAGCTTTCTTCACCGCCTCCAATAAATTTGGAATTGGGGAAATCCTTGATCATTTTTCCAATCCATTTAAAGCCTGTAAGTGCAGTTTTATACTCTACGCCATAGGCTTTGGCCATTTGCTCCATCATAGGTGTGGAAACAATGGTGGTGGCAATAAATTCGTTGCCTTTGAAGCCTTTTTCTTTGTATTGGTCTAGAAGGAACTTGGTCATAAGGACCATGGTCTGGTTTCCATTGAGCAGTTCTATCTTGCCCTCCAAATTTCGCACAGCAATCCCGAGCCGGTCACTATCTGGGTCGGTACCAACGACCATATCTGCACCGATTTCTTCTGCTTTTTTAATGGCCATGGCCAAAGCTTCGGGTTCTTCGGGGTTGGGTGATTTTACGGTTGGAAAGCCGCCGTCAGGTTTTGCCTGTTCTTCTATAATGGTGACATTGTTGTAGCCGGCACGCTTCAACACTTCGGGAATGGCCGTGATGGATGTTCCGTGCAGGGAAGTGAAAACGATTTTGAAGTTGTCTTTTCCCTTGGCATCAAAACTTCCATTTTTTACGGAAGCATCAAAAAAGGCTTCGTCCACTTCCTCACCGATTAGATGAATTAGGCTTTCATCAGCCTTAAATTTGATGTCCTCAAAAGACAGTGAATTGATTTCAGCAATGATCTCGTCATCCTGAGGAGGTACAATTTGCCCCCCATCGGCCCAATAGACCTTGTAGCCGTTGTATTCCGGTGGGTTGTGTGAAGCGGTCAATACAATTCCGGCATGGCAGCCCAAATGGCGTACTGCAAAGGAAAGCTCTGGAGTAGTACGTAGCTCGGGAAATAAATGGACTCTAATACCATTGGCCGAGAAAACTTCGGCCACGGTTCTAGCCAAGGTGTCCGAATTGTGTCTGCAATCATAGGCAATTACCACTTTGATGTCGCTATCGGTATAAGATTTTTTAAGATAATTGCTGAGTCCCTGGGTATTTTTCCCCAAGGTATATTTGTTGATTCTATTGGTTCCAACGCCCATTATACCACGCATCCCTCCGGTACCAAACTCCAAATCCTTGTAGAAACGTTCCTTAAGTTCTTCCGTATCGTTTTCCAGAAGGTATTGAATTTCCTTTTTGGTGTTTTCGTCGAAAAAATCGGTTAACCAAGCTTGCGCTGCAGATGTAATGGAATCCATATAGAATATGCTTGTTTAGTATGGTTTAAAAATACAAAGATTATCAGTTTTGGAGATGCTAAATGTTTATTTTATCGGAAATGGAATAGCGGGTGTCATTTTTTCGGGATCGTACCATGATTTCCCCAATAAAACCTGCCAAAAAAAGCTGTGTTCCTATGATCATGGCGGTTAGGGCGATGAAAAACTGAGGTCGCTCCGTGATCAATCGCCCGGTGGGATTCAAAAATAATTTATCAATGCCCAGATAGAGGGCAAATCCAAATCCTACAATGAACATGAGAACGCCCAGAGCCCCAAAAAGATGCATGGGCTGGCGGCCAAATTTGGATACGAACCAAATGGTGATCAAATCCAAAAATCCGTTGATGAAACGTTCTGCTCCAAACTTGGTAGTGCCGTATTTTCGGGCTTGGTGCTGCACAACTTTCTCTGTGATTTTAGAAAAACCTGCATTTTTGGCCAATACGGGGATATACCGGTGCATTTCGCCATGCACATCAATGTTTTTTACAACCTGCCCATTAAAGGCCTTGAGGCCACAATTAAAATCGTGTAGTTTAACACCGGAAGTTCTTCGGGCAGCCCAATTAAAGAGTTTGGAAGGAATGTTTTTGGTGATGACGGAGTCGTACCGTTTCTTTTTCCAGCCGGAAACGATATGGTTGCCTCCGTTGGTGATCAATTCATAGAGTTCTGGAATCTCTTCGGGATTATCCTGAAGGTCGGCATCCATGGTGATGACCACATCTCCTTCAGCAGCTTTAAAACCGGCGTGCAAGGCCTGCGACTTCCCGTAATTCTTTAAGAACCGAATACCTTTTACATGCTCATTTTTTTCCGAAAGCTCTTTAATGGTCTCCCATGAGCCATCGGTACTGCCATCGTCGATAAAAATGATTTCATATAAAAAATGATTGGATTGCATTACACGTACAATCCAATCATGTAGTTCGTTAAGCGACTCTTGCTCGTTAAGTAAAGGAATTACAATGGAGATTTGCATTGCTTGTTTCTCGAATTCCTTTCAAAAGTAGTATTTTTTGGTTTAGTATTCCGACTTGGATTTTTTAAGGATGAGCCCAGTGATAAGGCCAACGACCAAACCAATGACACAACTGAAGATTAAACCTATCGGGTAGCGTAGCCAACCCAAATTTTTCTGCATGGCCGCACTTTGCTCCCATTGTTCCTCCGTCATTGAAGGATATTGTTCAAAAGCTTTGGGTTTAGCCAATTCTAAGGCTTTGTCCATAAAATCCGGCTCAATAAAATTGACGAGCAGATACTGGTAAAGTAAAGAGATGATGGCAGAAACCAAGGCTATGCCTACGCCTATTTTTAGGCCCTCGGAAATGGTCAGATACCCTCCGTTTGCTTTTTTGTACGCATTGATGCCAAGGAAAATGGCCGCTACGCTCAACAAGATTGAAATAACGATTACGGGCGTACTCATTTCATAATGCATTTTCTGGGTGTAGAGCATTACCCCGAAAACAACTGAGACCAAACCTAAAATAAGGCCATAGTTCAGCATAAATTTACTGGCTTTTGGTTGTTGTTCTTCCATTTGTTTATTTTTAGTGTTGATTATAGTTAATTAGTGAACCAAGGGGGAAATTTGTTACACTTAAAGGTAGTTTTTTTCTTTTTTTCTTTTTTCAGTTGGAGGAATCAAAGAAATCCTTAAATTTGCACCTCGAAAAATCTGAGAATAAGTAGTTAAGACGATGAAAAAAGGCATACACCCAGAAAATTATAGATTAGTGGCTTTCAAAGACATGTCCAATGACGATGTGTTCATCACTAAATCAACTGCCGAGGCCAAAGAAACCATCACGGTTGATGGTGAGGAGTATCCTTTGGTAAAGTTGGAGATTTCTAGAACTTCGCACCCTTATTACACTGGTAAAACCAAATTGGTGGATACCGCTGGTAGGATTGATAAGTTCAAGAACAAGTACAAGAAATTCAGCAAAGAAGAGAAGAAGGCCGAGTAGGTCACTCTTTTTGACGAAATATATGGACGCTCCTGATGATTTTCAGGGGCGTTTTTTATTTTTATACCATCAACACTGATCCATGAACTACATTCTATCAGACGGAATCCATAGAGAAGCCCTATTTCCCTTTACGTTTACTAGGCCTGTGGCTGAAATACGGGTGGGTATTTTAACCATTCGTGAGAAATGGGAAAAATGCTTGAATGTCTCGGTCAGTGTAAAAACGGAGGACTACCTTTCAACAAAATTTCCGTTGAAAACTTCCTCAGAAAATGTGGTCATCAACGCCAGCTATCTTCCAAATCTGGATTTGGTGAAAGCCATCCAAAAACTTCAACTAGGGGAGGCCTTGATGGATGGGGACACTTGCATCGCTTACGGGACCGGGACTGTGGAAACTGTGTTTGATGTTTCCAACTATACCATCATTTCCTATCAACCCAAAGGGTTGACGATAAAAAACACGTGGGATATTTTCTCGAAAAATGGAGAAGCACTCCAATCCGATTATGATATCCTGACCACCGGACGAAAGAGCCAACCCATTTCCAGTACCAACCAAGTGTTGAACCCGGAAAACATTTTTTTGGAAGAGGGTGCCAAGGTAGAGTTCAGTATTTTAAATGCATCCACGGGGCCTATTTACATGGGCAAGAATGCCGAGATTATGGAAGGCTGTATTGTTCGTGGTGGTTTAGCACTTTGCGAAGGTGCTATTTTAAAGATGGGCGCGAAGATTTACGGCCCCACCACAGCCGGACCAGGCTGTAAATTGGGTGGCGAGGTCAACAATTCGGTCTTGTTTGCGTATTCCAATAAAGGGCACGAAGGATTTTTAGGGAATTCCGTACTGGGCGAGTGGTGCAATTTGGGTGCGGATACCAACACCTCCAACATGAAGAACAATTACGCTCCTGTTCGTTTGTGGAGTTATCAAACCGAAGGTTTTGCCAGAACCGGACTGCAATTTTGCGGTTTGATGATGGGCGACCATAGCAAATGCGGCATCAATACCATGTTCAATACCGGAACGGTGGTAGGGGTAAGTGTCAATATTTTTGGTAGTGGGTATCCCAGAAACTTTATCCCTAGTTTTAGTTGGGGCGGTGCCTCAGGATTTACAGCATTTAAAACCAACAAGGCCTTTGAGGTGGCCGAAGCCATGATGAAACGCCGCAATGTGGAGTTTACTGAGACCGAAGCCCAGATTTTGGAGCACGTTTTTGAACTGACCCAAAAGTGGCGGAAGTACTAACCTATTCTATCTTGCCAATCAACCCCCATCCGTTGGCTTTGTCAATTACAACGCAATGGAGTGTGTTTGTTCCTTTGTTCAGATGAAGCGGCAATTTATTGACATCTAGGCCCAAATGACCTTGAAATTGATTGCCTTTGGATCGAAATGCATTGTTTCCATAATAAAGCAATTCCCCATTTAAAAATACCATGATTTTATCACTGTAGTCAAAAGAGAATAATTTGGTTTGTTCTTCTTCAACTGTAAGGATGTGCGATGCTACAGTGTAGGCTTCTTTGTTGTCTTCAAAATTGCCAGAAGTAGGCTTGGCCATATATTTGGATATAGGCAACAATCCTGATTTTTCTGTAGTTACTTTAGTGGTTTTGGCTTTGGCGAAATCATTGAATAAGAGTTGATCTTCCAAATAAGGCAAGGCATCAGTAATGTTCCATTCCGTAATGACTCCCGGTTCAGTTTCAGTAGTGGATTGACTCTTTTGTAGCTTAGCTTTTCCCGTTTGTGTAACCCGAAAATTGGAAAACCGGTTACCGAACAGCGCAAAAATCCCAATTTCCCCTAAAAGATTGCCAGATTTCAGGTCGTTGACCTGTAAAACTTTCTTATTGTTCACATATATCTCCGCTGTTTGATTCTTTACTTCGACCCGTAAGCTGTTCCATCCTGTTTCTTTGAAAATTACATTGGCTTGATACTCCCTATACAATTGCCAGTTGCTCTCACCGTTATAGGTGGGAGTGTATTGAACTGCATCGGGCTGTCTCGATTTGTGCATACGCATGTATACTTCTTCCATGGTACCTGCTTGTTTCCTGAAAACAAATCCTGCAAAGCTACGAATGGTATTGGCGTACACGTCCACTTCAAGGGTTCCATTGGAAAAGTCCATATCCTTGACCACGGCCTTACCGTCCAAGACCATGGTTTCCCTACCGTCAAAAGTCTCAAAAGAAATGCTTCCCCCATCAGTGATGCTCCAATAATTGGATTGCATGGGGATAGTTTCCTTTGTTTGCGCCAACATTTGATGTGCAATAAAAAAAACACTGAAGAGCAGAGTTGTTCGTAGAAGAATCATTTTTTCGTTTTTTGATAGTACAAAATTGCTGTGTTTTTATGGCTCCCTACGTATCAATTTGTTATAAATACCTATCATTTTGGTAATTAAGTCTATATGCTCTTGGAGACTGTCCAGATAATCGGGTAAAAAAGCGTGTTAGATTGTTGGGATCACTAAATTGAAGGTCGTGGGCAATTTCAGAAATTGTATGATTGGTGTAGCGTAGTTCCATCTGTACTTCTTGCAGTAACCGGAATTGGATGACATCTTTGGAAGTACGTCCAAAATAGGCCTTTGTAACTTGGTTCAATTGGTGGCGGGTCATATTTAGGAGGCGGCAATAATCGCCAACGGCATGGTGTCGGCGTATATGAATCTCCAAGGCTTCCTTAAATCGATATATGTTCGACTCTGAATGGGTCTCATGTGATAATTTGTAAACTTTGGAGTACAGACGATTCAATTTGGACAAGGCAAAATAGAGTAGCGGTCTAATAAGATGAAGGCTATCCTTTTGAAAGTTTTGGATTTCGGCCACAATCTCATCAAATAAGGTCTGGATGAGTTGGTATTCCCTTGGAGAAATTTGTAGGTATTGTGGGTAAAGGGCATTATAAAAGTATTGCAAACGGTAAACAAATAGCTTGTCCTCAAAAAAATTGGTCAAAAAATCATTTTGAAAGACCAAATGGAAACCTCTTACAGAATTTCGGTCAATACGGCAACTTTTTTTTTGATAAGGTGAAGTAAAGAACAGTGTATAGCTGCCAACATCCAGATAATGGCCATTGAGTTCTATGGAGCCATTACCCTGCTCAAAGACAAAGATTTCGAAGAAATTGGTGATATGTGGGTCTGGCTCAAAAAAAACATTGGAGTTATCCTCGAACTTGTGGAGGTCCATCAACAGTTCAAAACCATATTTTTCTTTGATAAAGTGAAATTCCCGCAATGTGTTTTAGGTTTAGCTGTATCAACTTCAAAGATAACTGATTGTTGGAGATGACTCTGGAAGGGTATTCCATCCATTAAAAAAGCCAGTAGCAAAAGCACCACTGGCTTTAAAAAATTGTATGGCAAAAGGTTATTCCTTCACTTGAGGTTTTTCTGTGAATGGGGTAATTCCAAAAGCAGGGTAAACCTCAGTAGGGTAGTAGAAGGTACCCCCTCTGGAGACCAATGCAATGGTCTTAATGGCCTTGATATCTTCCACAGGATTACCGGGCACTAAAAAGAAATCGGCCAGTTTACCGGGCTCAATGCTGCCCAAATCCTCTTTTCCCAAGTATTTGGCCATGTCGTAGGAAGCCAATTTTAGGAGTTCGGCTGGGGTGTAGCCCAATTGTTCGTGATACAATTCCAACTCGCGGTGTAGATTAAACGCACCACCCAAGTCGGTTCCTGCTACGATGAAGATGCCTTTGTCCTTCATCATCTTCAAGGTTTCCACGATTTTGGCGTAGGCTTCGCGATAGGCCTTGTCCTCTTCCTCATCTGCAATTTGTGCGAGTGCCACTTTTAGGCTACGTTGTTCGTTGGGGGGCATGTGGTCTACATAATCCACGGCTCCCGGGGTTACCTCCCCATTTCGGGAGAGCATCAACATTTCATGGATGGCTAAAGTGGGGTCCGAAGCGGTGTTATTGGCCACATATAAATCCAAGGTTTCTTGCACTTCTGGGCTGTTCAAATCCAAATCGGGTAAGCGCTTCAAAGCCGTGAGACGTAATAAGGTACGGGTGTCCTCATCGGGCTCCAAAACCCAGCCCAACATGGTTTGGTTGAGGTGGGTCATTTCATCAAAACCCGCTTTCAACATGGCATTGGCATTGGAAAAGGCAGGAACGTGACCTGTCACAAACATCCCTTTAGCATGGGCTTTTTTCACAATGTCGGGAGCCCAATCGCCATTCATGCTATTGTAAAGTTTTATTCCGTAAAATCCTAAGCTGTCATAGGTATCGACAGCAGCCAGGGCTTCTTCCTTGCTTTCTACCACAATACCATTGTTGGCGTTATACTGACTCTTCCCTTCAATAAAGCCCAGTCGGGTTACACGAGGACCGGCAAGCACCCCAGATTCAATTTTTCCGATAAGACTGGTAAGTACCTCATTATCATTTCCCATATCCCGGAACGAGGTCACTCCGGCCAAAACATTCAGCAAAGCACCTTCGTCTCCCGTGTGGGCATGCATTTCAAAAAGACCGGGAACCAAAGTGCCACCGTTCCCTTCAATTTCCACTTCACCTTCTACCGAGGCATCGGCAGCTTCAATGCCGATGATTTTTTCGCCTTCCACCACCACGGAGACCGGGTCGGTCAAGGATAGCGTCTTGGGATCAAAAACCCGTACATTGCGGATACGAACCTCGCCCTCGTAATTGTGGGCAAATTCCTTTTGGATGTTTTCATAACGCGCAGCGGAATAGTTTTCGGCCAGTTGGCGCATGTCTTTTTCAACCGCTTCAAAACCTTCACGAATCACAATGTAGCGTGGTGAAATAAACGCAAAGAACTTTTGGGCATTATCCAAGATAAAATAGGACGGGTCAAGGTCTGCGCCGGATAAGGCATAGGTAGTCAATGCCAATTCTCCATTATCCGAAGTATTTGGTACGGTAAAATCTTCCATTTTGGTAAGGGTTAAATTTCCCGCTGGGAGAACCGGTAGTGTATTATCTGGAGCTTTCAGTAACAATCGGGCTGCCAAAACGGTGGAGTAGGGGCTCCCAAATTGATTGACATACAGTTGAGGCTCTTCGAGCGTGGCACTTCCCGAACCAGTAGCATCGGTCCAAGTGGCATTTTCACCTTCCAACAAAAAGTGTTCATCAACCGCATTGCCAAAAGTGGTATTTCCAGTAACTTCCCAGCTTGTCGGGAAACCTTCGGCATTGAGAACAATGGTTTCCTTCATGGTGGGCCCACGACCATTGTTCTTGTAATCGTAATCAATATTGATGGTGTCCCCAGAAATGTTGGTTTTCAGATGGCCCACCTTGTTTTCACCCACAATAACGGAGTAGGTTTCGTCCCCTTGGTAATTGGCCAATGAGGAGGTGGGTTCCTTTTTACAGGAATAACCTGCTAGAACAATTAAGCTAAAAAGCAGTAAACGGAGTTTCATATAAGTCGGATTTTAGTCTTGCTGAAGTTATGGATTTTTAGGCAATACAACAGCCC
Source organism: Muricauda sp. MAR_2010_75 (assembly GCF_000745185.1). NCBI lineage: Bacteria > Pseudomonadati > Bacteroidota > Flavobacteriia > Flavobacteriales > Flavobacteriaceae > Allomuricauda > Allomuricauda sp. MAR_2010_75. The sequence goes on along the minus strand of NZ_JQNJ01000001.1, from coordinate 4,172,809 downwards.
TGTTTGTTTCCAACTAAGTTACGGGATAGGGTATTTTGCCTGTTTTGTAGAAATCTATGATGTTTTGGGCGGACATCCGGGCCATTTCATTACGGGCTTCCACCGTTGAGGAGCCAATATGGGGCAGTACGGCCACGTTTTCCATTTGAAGCAAGGGATTGTTGGGCTGCATGGGTTCGGGATTGGTTACATCAAGGCCTGCACCCCAAATGGAACCCGTTTTCAGGGCTTCGACCAATTCTGTTTCGTTATGAATGCCGCCTCGGGCAGTATTGATAAAAATGGCACTGTTTTTCATTTTGGCAAAGGCATCCTTTCCAAATAAGCCTTTGGTTTCTTCGGTAAGATTGCTGTGCACGGAGATAACATCACTTTGGGTCAAAAGCTCCTCAAGGGATACATATTTTGCATTGAGTGTGTCCTCGGCCTCATGATTTCTGGACCTATTGTGATAAATGATATCCATCCCATAAGCGGCTTTGCAGCGTTTGGCCATGACCATGCCTATGGTTCCCAACCCAAAGACTCCCAAGGTTTTGCCATCAAGCTCAAAACCGAGATTGGCGGTGGGAACAAAGTGCTGCCATTGGCCTTTTTCAATGGTTTTGTGCATGTATGCCATTTTTCGGGAGACCATGATCATAAGCCCAAAGGCCACATCCGCAGTGGCTTCGGTCATGGCGCCTGGGGCATTTCCAATGACGATGCCAAATTGTTTGGCGGCTTGTACATCAATATTATCGTAGCCCACGGCAAATTGTGAAATGACGTCCAAATGCTGACAACTTTTCAAGAAATGCGCATCAATTTTGTTGGAGCCTGTGCTAAGGAGAGCATCGTACTCTTGACAGATGTTGATCAGCTCGTCTTGGGGAACGGGGTTATTGCTTTCGTTGATGGTAATGTCGAATCCAGCTTCTTTCAGCATATTAATGGCAAGCTGGGGGTACTTTAGACTGAGAAAAACTTTTTTGGGCATATGGGTTTAGGCTGCTGTTTAAGGTTAAAGATACAGTTTTTGGATTTTTTTTGATGGGCTTTGGATAGATGGTACAAATAGAGTTGCTCTTAGGCGTATTTAGTTACCCAATGTAACGGAAAAAGTTCCATTGGTCACTGGAATGGTGTCAGAAGAATTGTTGCCACTTTCAACCAAAATACAGGAGAACGTCCCTTCAATATGATCCGTATTGTAATCGGTAATGGAGAGCTCTAATTCCTCAGCAATAAATGTCTTGGTACTATTGGAAAATTCAGACAATTCCTCCGTGACGATATATCGAAGGTGTCCGGAAGCCGTTTGACCACCATCCGCAAGAAAGTCGTCCAAGTTTATGGTTAACTGTATCCATTCCTCATCATTGGCACCATCAAGATGGTATGCATGAATTGTGAGAACGCCATTGGTTTCTGAATAATTGAAATAGTCGCTAAAATCATAGCTTGTATTGCCCGATTGAAATTCAAAAGCACCTGTATTGGCAGCATCTTTCTTGACACAACGGCACCGCATGGAGAACGACTTTAGGTTAGGCCCCACAACTACCGCAGGTGGATTTCCAATACCCCCATAATCTGCTGGGAAAAAGCCCACGAATGCAGAGCGTATGGTAAACGATTCTTCCCAAGCTGGGGTGGCGGTCCAGTAATTAGCATCAGAAGTGGCGTTAAACCCAGAGGCGTCCACTAAATTTGTAAATCCTTCTTTTGGGTCACCCACGGTGGTTTCATAAAAATAATAACCGCCACTGTTTTTGGCCAATGCTTTCCAATCTTCGCTGGTGGCTAACTCCCACCCCTCAGGACAAGCAGAAAGTGCTTCATAAAAGGTGTAGGTGGCTTTTCCATTGAATTGAAGGTCTTCAGTAAGCCAAGCCGTTCCGTTGAAGTCACTCCATTTATATTGTTGTCCATCCCGAGGATCAGTAATGAATCTTTCGGTGCTGTTGTCATCACTACCGCATGAAATGAGCAAAAAAAGGATTGAAAAACAAATGTAAAAATAACACTTCATAAAATGAAGATACTAAATTTTTCGAAGCGGATGCAAAAGTGCCAGTGATTTTTAAAATTCTAAAAGCATTGGTTACTAAATGCTTAAGTATGTTTAATGGAGTTTAAAAACCTTTCTGTTTGTTATGGCCCTTCAATCAATTTGAGGTTTGTGCCATAATTCCTCTATGTATGAGGTTACTGCTTACTGGTTGTATCCCCATTTCCCGAGCCCAAACCGAGAGTTGTCCCATATGGTGTATTTCATGAGCGATGACATGTCGCAACGCTTCTCCATAGGTGCAATGGATGGAGGAGGCCGGAAAATCCATATGGAGCACCTTAAACTCAAGTGATTCGTGCCAATCCTTGAGATACGCTTCTACATCAACATGGAGTTTTTGGGACAAGTCAATAATTTTATCCAATTGATCGAAGTTAGAAAAACCCAAATCCAAGATGGACGTTCCTTTAAGATCGCAAATCCAGTTATGCTCAACAACTACGATGTGATAAAGGGTATGGAGCACATTCCCCAAGCCACCTGTTCGTTGTTTAATAAGTTCTTCATGGGGAACCTTCTGCAACACCGCAAACCATTCATCACGGACTTTCCAATTGTAGTTGAATAAATATTTCATAGATGCATTTAGTTTAAAAAAGCTGTTGAAGTTTTAGGATGAAAACAGGGATTTCGTTATTGGTCTGGAACAAACTGTTGAAGCAGGCATTTGCAATTGCAAAATCAAGGCTGCCCTATGATGAGAATTATGTATCAAAATTGGCGTAAAAGACTTGTTTTTTAACTCAATTCTTTGTTGGCAGTAGTGTTTTATAACTCTTCCACAAGTTCAATATTATTCCCGCAGGTATCGTTAAATACTGCATACTTCCACGTTCCCATCTTAGATGGCTTAATACTAAATTCTACTCCAAGTTTTGTTAATCGCTCATATTCCGCATCAACATTTTCAACATCAAACTGAGTGTATGGAATTCCAGCTTCCATCAATGCATCTTGATAGACTTTTGATGGTTCAAAATGATTTGGTGCTGGTTCTAACAACAATTCTGGCCCATCTTGAGCCTCTTTGGAAATTAAAGTCAGCCATCTATTTCCACCTTCTAATGGTTTGTCTTTCTTTTTTATGAATCCAAGTATTTCTGTATAAAATTTTAGTGCCTTTTCTTGGTCTCGAACGGGAATGCTAATCAGTGTTACTTTCATCTTTGATATTTTTTTATTTGTTTTCCAAAGTTCAGAACCCTGAATCTAATTTGCTTCTTGAAAGTTGCTCTTTTTGAAATTCAGAAGGTGATTTTCCCGTTTTGGTTTTAAATAAAATGCTGAACGACCCTAAACTTTCAAAGCCAACAGCAAAACAGGTTTCCGTTACCGACATTCCATTTATCAGCTGTTCTTTAGATTTTTCAATTCGTTTGTCTATTAAGTACTGTTTTGGGGTGAGACCATAATGTTTTTTGAATAATCGCAATAAATGATACTTGGATACGAAACGAAAACGGGATAATAAATCCAAATTCAGATCTTTGTCAAAGTTATTGTCGATATAACTTCTAACTCCAATCACGGTTTCTATTTGCTCTTGGTTTGAGTAAATAATACCATTTATCCTATTAAGTTCTTTTTCGTAAAATGTCATTTTTGCATTTTTCTACATTACTGCCAATGGTATAAGATATGATTCGCTTCAATGATTTATATCGACCGATACTGAAATGAATTCAGCACATGTAACGAAGTTAGCAGAAAATGAGTAAAGTTCTAATGTAGCCCGAGAAGTATTGAGCAAACCCCAAAACCTCTACCATAACTCTCAACAAATCATTATCTTTGCCGCCCAAAACAAGAAGTTGGTCAATGAGCAAAAAAGTCGCTTTCTATACACTGGGTTGCAAACTCAACTTTTCCGAGACTTCCACGATTGCACGAAGTTTTGAAAAGGAGGACTTTGAGCGGGTGGACTTTTCCGAAAAAGCGGACATTTATGTGATCAACACTTGCTCAGTAACCGAGAATGCGGATAAGCGGTTTAAGACCATCGTAAAACAGGCGCAAAAGGGCAATCCTGATGCTTTTGTGGCCGCTGTGGGCTGTTATGCCCAATTGAAACCTGAGGAATTGGCTGCTGTTGATGGCGTTGACTTGGTTCTGGGAGCGACTGAAAAATTCAAAATCACCGATTACTTAAACGATTTGGCCAAAAATGATAAAGGTGAGGTGCATTCGTGCGAGATTGAGGAGGCCGACTTTTACGTGGGCAGTTATGCCATTGGTGATCGTACCCGTGCTTTTTTAAAGGTGCAGGATGGTTGCGATTACAAATGTACCTATTGCACCATTCCTTTAGCTCGAGGCATATCACGTAGTGATACTTTGGAGAATGTTTTACTGAATGCCAAGGAGATAGCCTCTAAGGATATTAAGGAAATCGTGTTGACAGGTGTAAACATTGGCGATTATGGCAAAGGCGAATTTGGCAATAAACGGCATGAACATACTTTTTTGGATTTGGTAAAGGCCTTGGACCAAATCATTGGGATTCATCGGTTACGTATTTCGTCCATTGAGCCCAATCTTTTGAAGAACGAAACCATAGATTTTGTGGCCCAGAGCAATTCCTTTGTGCCGCATTTCCATATCCCTCTCCAAAGTGGTAGCGATGCCATCTTAAAGCTGATGCGCCGTCGCTATTTGTCCAATCTCTATGTGGACCGGGTAAAGCGCATTAAAGAGACCATGCCCCATGCCTGTATTGGGGTGGATGTAATTGTGGGCTTCCCTGGGGAAACTGATGAACATTTTTTGGAAACCTATCATTTTCTAAATGAGTTGAACATTTCCTACCTGCATGTGTTCACCTATTCGGAACGGGACAATACCTTGGCAGCCGAGATGGACCAAGTAGTCCCCAAGAAAGTACGAAGCAAGCGCAGTAAGATGCTCCGTGGACTATCGGCCAAAAAGAGAAGGGCTTTCTACGAAAGCCAGCTGGGTGCGGTTAGGACCGTTTTGTTTGAAGGCGAGAACAAATCTGGCTACATTCATGGGTTCACCGAAAACTATGTAAAGGTAAAGGCACCCTGGAACCCAGAATTGGTGAATACCCTGCACCAAGTGGAGCTCACCGAAATCGATGAGGATGGTTTGGTGCGATTTGAGTTTGTTTCCGCTTCAATATCGGCATAAAAAAAACCTCTCATCGCTGAGAGGTTCAAAATCTTTTTGGTTTTGGTTGGTCAGATACGGATGCCTACGGGAAGCATCTCTTTGTATTGTCTGTTCTTTCTCAAAAAACCAGCTATATGTGGGCTTGTTGGTACTACCCTAAGGTTTTTCTCTTGAATCTCATTTAGAACGGCTTTGATAAAGGCTTCTTTAAAGCCTTCCTGCGTGATTTCTTCTGGAATTACCAGCTTGGTCAAAAATACTTTACGCTCTTGGGAAGAGTATTCAATTTTGGCTAAATGCCCGTTGACCCTAGTTTCAAATTGACGCAAGAAACTATTGTCGTTAATTTCCATTTCTGTCATATAGTACTGTTTTTAAATTGACACCGTGCAATTACCAAAACGGTAATTTGTTGTTTCCCCTGTTATAAAATGTGTTCAAATAGGCGGGGTTAGTTACAAAAGGGATACAAAATTAGTCAAAATATTGTTAATTTCCTAGACCTTATCGATATTTGGTGTGAAATGTCCGACAATAAAATCCATGTCTACTTCATGCCAGGGATGGCTGCCAATCCATCCATTTTTGATGGAATACAACTTCCTGAAGCCACTTTTGAGACCCATACTTTGGAGTGGTTTCTTCCCGAAAAAGGCATGACCTTGGCGGATTATGCCCAAGAGATGTGCGAAAAAATCAAACACAAGAACCCTGTGCTTATAGGTGTCTCTTTTGGGGGAATGTTGGTACAGGAAATGGCAAGAATAATTCAAACTAAAAAAGTAATAGCGGTCTCTTGTGTTAAAACGAAAGAGGAATTGCCTAAGCGGATGCTTTTTGCAAAGTACACCAAAGTTCATAAATTATTGCCCACAGGACTGGTGAACAATGTGGAACTTTTAGCCAAATACGCTTTCGGTGAAACCGTTACCAAACGGTTGGATCTATACGAGCAATATCTTTCGGTTAGGGATAAATATTACATTGACTGGTCCATAGACCAAATTGTAAATTGGAAACAGACCGAACCTCCTAAAAACTTGGTTCACATTCATGGAGAAAAGGATGCTGTTTTTCCCATTGCAAACATTACCGATTGCATTAGGGTGAAAAATGGAACGCATACCATGATCATACATCGGGCAAGATGGTTCAATGAACACCTCCCCACAATTATTTTGGAATAAATTCGTCTTTATAATAGTATCTTTACGGTACTCTAATAAATGATTTGCTATGAAATACCTTAAAAATATATTAGCTTTAATAGGATTGGTTGCTGTGGTTAGTACGTTGATTTTTGCTGTGCAGTCGAGCGAGGTGCAAGAAATCCCAAATGTAAAGGAGCCTGTGACCAAGGATAAAAATGTGGCGGATACCTATCAGATCAGCGCCATAGACATTCCAGAAGATCTAAACTTTGCAGGTGAGCCTGTACCACAGGAAGACCCAGAAATCATGGAGCGCGTAGACCGTGAGTTTTTGGTGAACACCTATTGGCAATCTAATGCGGTATTGTTGATAAAACGCGCCAATAAGTATTTCCCAATTATTGAGCCTATATTGAAGAAGAATGGCATCCCAGATGATTTTAAATACTTGGCCGTGGCCGAAAGTGGTCTAGAAAATTTGGTTTCCCCCGCAGGGGCAACCGGTTTTTGGCAGATTATGAAGGGCACTGGAAAAGAGTATGGTTTGGAGGTGAACGATAATGTGGACGAGCGCTACCATGTGGAAAAATCTACCCAAGTGGCCTGCGATTACTTGAACAAATGGAAAGAACGCTTTGGTAGCTGGACCTTGACCGCAGCGGCTTACAATGCTGGGCCCGCCGGAATCCAAAAGTATATGGGTATTCAGCAGGTGGACGACTACTACGACTTATTGTTGGGGCAGGAGACCGGAAGATATGTATTTCGGATATTGGCCATTAAGGAAATCATTTCTCATCCCGAAAAATATGGTTTTGAGTTGGAACAAGAAGATATGTATGAAAAAGTGCCCACTTTTACCGTGGAAGTTGACTCTGCTGTGACCAATTGGGCCGACTTTGCCGAACTATACGAAATAAACTATAAAGTTTTGAAACGCCATAACCCTTGGCTTCGCGAGCCGCATTTAAACAACGCTTCACGAAAAAAGTACAGCATTGAAATCCCGAATAAGGGGTATTACCGCAGTACCAGTGCGGGGCAGTAGGGGATTCTTATTTGAAATTTAGGTAAGTGTTTTTGGAGTTCACTTTTATCGTTATAAGATATGATTCGTTTTTAAATGAATTATATCGACCGATAAGTGAAGTTAGCATTTTTCAACTAAAAAATCCAGATCAGATTAATGAATGCTTAACCCGGATTGACCAAAAATCAAGCACCAAATCCCAAAAAAAAAGGAACTTGGTATTTGCCGCCTGCAGCTTTTTATAATTTGGGATTTTTGCAACTAGATTTTCTTCATCTGCTGCTGCATCATCTTGATCTGTTCGGTAAGCATGTTGTTCTTGTCCAATTTCTTGGCTTCCTGAAGCAACTGGGTGGCCTCTCGCTTTCTGCGCTTTTGCATGGCAATTCCGGCCAAGCTCAATTTGGTCATGGCCACATCATAATCCATGGTAAGACCAAATTTTAGGGCCTGTTTAAAGTACTTTTCCGCCTGGGTAAGGTTTTTTTGGGAATAAATAATACCATGCAGGTAGTTGTAGTAGCCCTGCTGCTTTTTGATCAAGGCAGCGGAAGGGTTTTTGATTTTGTCCAACCACTTTTGGGTGCCTTCCATGTCCTGTTTACGCATCCGTAGAAAGGCCAACAAAATTATTTCGTTCCTAAAATAAAGGAAAATGAAGATCAACGAAAACAGGATCAAGGCAATTCCGTTGCCAATATACCCTTCAATAAATTGATAAACGGCATATCCAATGATCAATGCGGCGATAACAAGTTTAATGTTTTTGTTGAACATATTCCAGTTGATTTTTACCTTTTGTTTAGCGCTGGCAAAAGTACTAAAAACTAATTTAAATATTTTTGTGGTTGACTTGCCAAAATAAAAAGTCTTCGTATATTTGCGCCCAGAATTTTTCGGGAAGAATTTTCCCAGCAACAAAATCCATTAAAAGAGTTCCGAAATGAAAAGAACGTATCAGCCGTCAAAAAGGAAGAGAAGAAACAAGCATGGTTTTAGGGAGCGCATGGCGACTGCCAATGGTAGAAAAGTTCTTGCGAGAAGAAGGGCCAAGGGAAGAAAGAGATTAACGGTTTCCTCTGAGCCAAGACATAAAAAATAATGACTGTATTATAGTTTTAAATTAAAGGTGTTACTTTTCCAGTAACACCTTTTTTTTGACGTACCAACAAAAAAACGAGTAACACCCTATATAGAAATGCCAAAAAGAAAAGATTTAAAATCCATTTTGATTATTGGTTCTGGCCCTATCATCATTGGTCAGGCATGTGAGTTCGATTATTCAGGTTCCCAAGCACTTCGCTCGCTTCGTGAGGACGGTATTGAAACTATCTTGATCAACAGCAATCCGGCTACGATCATGACAGACCCTGCCATGGCAGACCACGTGTATTTGAAACCTTTGACCACCAAATCAATCGTTGAGATTTTAAAGAAACATCCCAATGTAGATGCCGTTTTGCCCACAATGGGCGGTCAAACAGCCTTGAACCTGTGTATTGAGGCCGATGAAAAAGGTATTTGGGAAGATTTTGGTGTAGAGATCATCGGTGTGGACATCGATGCCATCAACATTACAGAAGACCGCGAGAAATTCAGGGAATTGATGTTGAAAATTGGCATAGGAATGCCACCACAAGCATCGGCAACATCCTTTTTAAAAGGAAAAGAAATTGCCCAGGAATTTGGTTTTCCCTTGGTAATCCGTGCTTCGTTCACCCTTGGAGGGGCCGGGGCAGGTATTGTTTATGACCCAGAACATTTTGATGATATGTTGAGCCATGGTCTGGAAGTATCACCCATTCACGAGGTGATGATTGACAAGGCTTTGATGGGTTGGAAGGAATATGAATTGGAGCTGCTTCGTGATAAAAATGATAACGTGGTCATTATCTGTACTATCGAAAATATGGACCCGATGGGCATCCACACAGGGGACTCCATTACTGTAGCTCCCGCAATGACTTTATCCGACAGAACTTTTCAACGGATGCGGGACATGGCCATCCACATGATGCGTAGCATCGGGGATTTTGCTGGAGGTTGTAACGTACAGTTTGCTGTGAGCCCAGATGAAAAAGAAGATATCATTGCCATTGAGATTAACCCAAGAGTTTCCCGATCATCCGCATTGGCATCAAAAGCAACGGGATATCCCATTGCAAAAATTGCGGCCAAATTGGCCATTGGGTATACCTTGGATGAATTGGACAACCAAATCACCAAGTCCACTTCGGCCTTGTTTGAGCCTACTTTGGATTATGTCATTGTAAAAATTCCTAGATGGAACTTTGATAAGTTTGAAGGTTCGGACCGAACCTTGGGGCTACAGATGAAGTCTGTTGGGGAAGTTATGGGTATTGGTCGCTCGTTCCAAGAAGCCCTGCACAAAGCCACGCAATCCCTTGAAATCAAACGTAATGGTTTAGGGGCCGATGGAAAAGGGTACAAGGACTATGAAAAAATCATCCATAAATTAAAAGTACCCAGTTGGGACCGAGTTTTTGTCATCTACGATGCCATTCAATTGGGGATTCCGTTAAAGCGCATCCATGACATCACCAAGATAGATATGTGGTTCTTAAAACAATACGAAGAACTACACTTCTTGGAAATGGAAATTTCAAAATATACGGTGGAAAGCCTGCCAAAAGCCCTGCTTTTGGAAGCCAAGCAAAAAGGTTTTGCTGACCGCCAGATAGCACACATGTTGGACTGCTATGAAAGCGAAGTGCACACCAAACGTACCGATTTGGGAATCAACCGGGTATACAAATTAGTAGATACCTGTGCCGCCGAGTTTAAGGCCGTCACTCCATATTACTACTCCACGTTTGAGGAAGAAATTGAGACGCCGGAAGGGGAGCGCTATGTGGCAAACGACAGTGTGGTGACCGATAAGAAAAAGATTGTTGTACTGGGGTCGGGTCCCAACCGAATAGGACAGGGAATAGAGTTTGATTATTGCTGTGTGCATGGGGTCTTGGCCGCTGCCGAATGCGGTTACGAAACTATTATGATCAACTGTAACCCCGAAACCGTTTCCACGGATTTTGATACGGCTGACAAGCTCTATTTTGAGCCCGTTTTCTGGGAGCATATCTACGATATTATTCGACACGAAAAGCCTGAGGGCGTAATTGTACAGTTAGGTGGCCAGACTGCACTGAAGTTGGCCGAGAAATTGGATAAATACGGAGTTAATATCATTGGTACCAGCTTTAAATCCTTGGATTTGGCCGAAGACAGGGGAAGTTTCTCCACATTGTTGAAGGACAATGGCATACCTTACCCACGATTCGGAGTGGCGGAAACCGCTGAGGAAGCCTTGGAATTGGCTGATGAATTGAACTTCCCCCTTTTGGTGAGACCATCCTATGTTTTAGGAGGACAAGGCATGAAAATTGTAATCAACAAAGAAGAATTGGAAGTCCACGTAGTGGATTTGCTGCGAAATATCCCAAACAATAAACTGTTATTGGATCATTATTTGGATGGCGCCATTGAAGCGGAAGCCGATGCGATTTGTGATGGAGAGGATGTTTACATCATCGGAATCATGGAACATATTGAACCCTGCGGGATACACTCAGGAGATTCCAATGCTACCTTACCTCCGTTCAATCTTGGGGAGTTTGTTATGCAGCAGATCAAGGACCATACCCGTAAAATTGCACTGGCCTTGAATACAGTTGGGTTGATCAACATTCAGTTTGCAATCAAAGACGATATTGTTTACATCATTGAAGCCAATCCAAGGGCATCCAGAACGGTACCCTTTATTGCCAAAGCCTATGGTGAGCCGTATGTAAATTTTGCGACCAAAGTGATGTTGGGCGAGAAGAAAATCAAAGATTTCAAATTCAACCCAAAATTGGATGGTTATGCCATAAAGCAGCCTGTATTTTCATTCAACAAGTTCCCTAACGTGAACAAAAACCTAGGACCGGAAATGAAGAGTACGGGAGAGAGCATTCTGTTTATTGACAGCCTCAAGGACGACGAATTCTACAATTTGTATTCCCGAAGAAAGATGTACTTGAGTAAGTAATCTCGAAAGATTAAAAGTTAAACCTTTGAAGTGGTCGACTAGTCTTTGATATTAAAAGATTCGGCAATCGTTTCAAAGGTTTTTTTATGTTCCTGTTTTTTGCTTTTCAAGGTCCAGGACATGATCATATAAATTTTGCTTTTTCCGTCTATAAAAGTTAAGAAATAACTCAGTTCTTCGGGAATGTTATCCACCTTGGCATCAATTTCTGCAGCTTCAGCATGAAGTCCATTAATGGATATCGAAGATGGATTGGATTGATGTGTGATTTCCATTCGTTCTGCCAAGCGTTTTAATTGGATATCCCTATAAAGCGCAATACTGAATTTATCCCCATAATCCAATTTGTTTAGAGCGGCGACAAACTCTTTTTTGGGCTCATCAATAACAATGGTATACATTTCTTTGTGGATATTCTGATATTGTAGTGAGGCATCCCTGTTCAAAGCAGTAGTCTTTTGCATATCCTTGGGAATACTGATTTCATAATCAGCAACATGTATTTTGTTGAATTCAACCTTGTTGGTTGTGGAATCTGTTTTCTTCTTTTTGCCATCACCACAAGAAATCAGGGTAAGAGCGATACATGCCGTAAGTAGGTGGATAAATTTTGTTTTCATGGATTTGGTTTAAAAAGTGTTGGGGCTAAATAAAGGAATTAATTCAGAAATCCATAAAAAAGGCCCCGAAACCGGGGCCATCTCCATTTGTTACAATTGTAAGCCCTATCCTTCAAGCGGTTTATGGGTGCTAACGGCAATGCGGTTCCATGCATTTATGGTCACCACAGCCATAATGATTTGGGCAAGGTAATTCTCATCAAACAGTTCAATAGCTTTTTGATAGGTTTCCTGTGTTAATCCATTTTCATGGATCAAGGTGACTTCTTCGGTAATTTTAAGAATGACCTGCTCCTCTTCCGAATACAGTTCGGTATCCCACCAAGCATCCAACAAAAGCAAACGTTTTGGATTTTCTCCCAGTTTCAGGGCTTCTTCTGTATGCATGTTAATGCAAAATGCACATCCATTGATTTGGCTGGCCCTTATCTTGATGAGCTCGTAGTGGATTTTGCTCAATTGTCCCTCTTGCATATATTTTTCTAGGCCGAACATGCCGTTAAAAGCTTTGGGTTCCACTTCATCAATCTGAATTCTTTTTTCCATGGTTTATTTGTTTTTTGAATTTGGAACGAAGGTATTCCATGCCCTATCCAAAAAACTTAAACAGGTTTAAGAACGCTTTTTGGCCCGAATCTCGCTCACATATTCAGGGGTGAGCCCTAAAAAGGAAGCAATCAAATATTGGGGAACGCGTTGGGCAAATTCGGGAAAGTGCTCGGTAAAGTGAAAGTAGATTTCCTCTTTGGAAAAATCGAACATGTGTTTCATTTTCCGTAAGGAAGCACCATACCCAATTTGGTACATGATTCTAAAGTAGCGTTCCATTTGTGGAAATTCTTTAAGCAACTGCTCTTGTTTTTCAAAAGTAATTGATAGCAGTTTAGTGTCCTCAACAGCTTGAATAGTAAAATCTGTCCTAGTTTGGTTCAAATAGGCCAAGCCATCTGTCATCCACCAATTGTCAATCGCAAACTGAACCGTTCGTTCCACTCCCTTTTCATTGGTAAAATACATATGCAGACAACCATTGAGCACAAAATAATTGTGGGTGCAGGAATTTCCTGCTTCAAGCAATAATTGTTTTTTAAAGACATTTTGGAATTCAAAAAATGTAATGATTGCCTGAAAATCTTCATGACTGACCGGGATAAACTTGTTGATATGGGCAAAGAATTGTTCTGACATTGGTGTTTCAAAAATAAAAAGAAAGTGTTTCAAAGCACTTTCTTAGCACATTTCAGAAAAGGGATAAATTTTTGTTAAAACAAGCCAAAGAATTTTGCAGTTAATTGAACCATATGAAAAAATTACAAGGTTTTTTGTAAAAATGATAGGAGCAGTGGCAATTTTAACCATAATTAACAATGACTATTTGTGCGGATAGTTCCAGTGACATAGTTTTGTTGCCCAAATGAAAAAAGCGTTCAAAAGATATTTGTTCCCCCTCTGCATCCTATTGTTGGGTGGATTCATCAATCATTTATATGCTGATGACCAAGACAATATAAATGATGGGAGCGCTTGTTATGTAGCGCATCAGTATCTTGACCACACTACTGTGGACACTGCTCATATAGGTTTTGAAAAAAGCCTTTTTGTTGAGATAACCGATGTTGAGGAGCAAGAGGAAAGAGACGAAGATCTTGCACCTTATAATTCAGATTTCCAATTTGGCAGTTACTTCACTGCCTTTTTTTATGCCTCTGTTTCTGGGCAAGAATTTCGTGAACTTGAAATAAATCTTGGGTTTTCCCAACCTACTTCAATCACCACGCCCTTTAAGAGGCATATTCAATTTCAAGTCTTTAGAATATAGAATTCACTTCTAAAGTAGGCCCATATCTCATTGGCCACTTTTCATCAACCCATTGAATACTATTCAATACTCTGGGCGGGTTCATGCTATAATGGATTTGGACCTTCCTACCATACATCTCAACACCAATTTATTAAACCTGTAACATTATGAGGAGAATTCCCATGTTCATTGGCTTGTTTGTATTGCTTTGCCATTCAAGCTGCGAGTCCAAAAAACACGAAAAAAAGGACGAGACCAAATTCCTAGTGAGCAGTCCCATTAAAAAGGACACTTCCATTACCAAAGACTATGTGTGCCAAATCCATTCCATTAGACATATTGAGCTCAGGGCTCTGGAGAAAGGATATTTACAGCACATTTCTGTGGATGAAGGCCAGCATGTAAAAAAGGGCCAACAGATGTTTCACATTATGCCCAATGTGTACGAAGCGGATTTACAAAAGGCCAAAGCAGAGGCTGAAGTGGCCGAAATACAGTACAAGAACACCAAGTTGTTGGCTGATGGCAATGTAGTTTCCGAAAATGAATTGGCCATGGCAAAGGCTGAATACGATAGGGCAAAAGCCGAAGTGACCTTGGCCGAGACCCATTTAGGGTTCACGGATATACGAGCCCCATTTGACGGCATTATGGACCACTTGGAAGTAAGGGAGGGAAGCCTTTTGGATGAAGGTGAACTCTTGACCACACTTTCTGATAACAGTAAAATGTGGGTCTATTTCAACGTGCCCGAAGCGGAGTACTTGGATTACATCACCAGTGCTAATAAGGATACCAAACCATCTGTGGATTTGCTTATGGCCAACAACAGGAAATTTAACCAATCCGGTATCGTGGAAACCATTGAGGGGGAATTCAACAATGAGACAGGAAACATTGCTTTCCGGGCCACTTTTGATAATCCAGATGGCATTCTTCGTCATGGTGAGACGGGCAGCATTTTAATGAGAGTCCCACTGGATAACGCCATGCTCATTCCACAAAAGGCCACGTTTGAGGTCTTGGACAAAAAATATGTTTTCGTTTTGGACAAGGATGACAAGGTGCAACAACGCGAGATTATCGTAGGGGCAGAGCTACCACATCTTTTTGTTGTGGAAAAAGGATTGTCGGAAAATGATAAGGTGTTGTTGGAAGGAATCCGAATGGTGCGAAATGGCGAAAAGATTCATTACGATTTCGAGAAGCCCGAGGAGATCCTGTCCAACTTAGAGTTATACACGGAGTAGAACAATCCCATAATCTTCTAACAGATGTTTAAAAAATTTATTCATAGGCCTGTTTTGGCAATAGTGATCTCAGTGATCATTGTCTTTACCGGTCTACTCGCTATAAAGCAATTGCCCATATCGCAGTTTCCACAGATTGCACCAACCACCGTCAATATTTTTATCGCCTACCCTGGATCAAGCGCGGACGTGTTGGTGAAATCGACCCTTATTCCTTTGGAAACCTCCATAAATGGGGTACAGGGCATGCGATATATTGCCTCCGATGCCACTAGTGCTGGGGAAGGTACATTGCGTGTGATTTTTGAACCGGGAACTGACCCCAACCAAGCGGTGGTTCGGGTAAAGACCCGGGTGGATCAGGTAATGCCGCTGCTTCCCGAGTTGGTGCAGCGTGAAGGTGTCATCATTACCCCCGTACAGCCCAGTATGTTGATGTACGTGAACCTATACAGTGACGCCAAGAACAACGACGAAAAATTCCTTTACAACTATGCCTACACCAAAATGATTCCTGAAATACAGCGAATCAATGGTATTGCCAGTGCCCAGATCTTGGGTAGCCGAAAATTTGCCATGCGCGTTTGGTTGAAACCAGACCGTATGCGGGCGTACAATGTATCCGCAGAGGAAATTCTGGAGGCCATGGAAGACCAAAGTATTTTGGCACGTCCAGGCCGATTGGGACGAAGCTCTGGTAAAAAAGCCCAATCTCTCGAATACGTTTTGGTCTACCAGGACCGATATAGTGAACCGGAACAGTACAAAGACATCATCATTAAGGCCAATGAGGAGGGAGAAATCTTGAAATTGGGCGATTTGGCCGATGTGGAACTCGGAAGTGAATTCTTTGATATTTACTCCAACCTAGATGGTAAACCATCGGCATCCATCGTATTGAAACAAACTTTTGGCAGCAATGGTAGCGATGTCATCGCATCGGTAAAGGACAAATTAAAGGAACTGGAAGCGGAAATGCCTCCGGGAATCGATTACAAGATCAGTTATGACGTATCCAACTTTTTGGATGCTTCCATAGAACAAGTACTCCATACGCTACGGGATGCCTTTATTCTGGTAGCGATTGTGGTGTTCCTGTTTTTGGGCGATTGGCGTTCTACCTTGATTCCCATTATCGCCGTACCCGTTTCCTTGATTGGGGCCTTCTTTGTAATGCAGCTCTTTGGACTGTCCATCAACCTGATTACCCTGTTCGCTCTCGTATTGGCGATTGGTATTGTGGTGGACAATGCCATTGTGGTAGTTGAGGCCGTACACGTGAAGATGCATGAGGAAAATCTCACACCCTACAAAGCTTCCTATGAGGTGTTGGGTGAAATTGGAGGGGCCATTATTGCCATTACCTTGGTAATGACCTCGGTGTTTATCCCGATTTCATTTATGACCGGACCCGTTGGAGTGTTCTATCGACAGTTCTCCATTACCATGGCAGGATCCATTGTCATTTCGGCTATTGTGGCTTTGACCTTGACCCCGGTCCTCTGTGCCATGATGTTGAAAAATACCCATGGCAAGCCACGAAGAAAATCGCCTGTAAACCGTTTCATCGATTGGTTCAACTCCAAATTTGAAAAACTTACCGGAAGATATGTCGGTGTTCTGAACAAGATTGTGAATCGAAGGGTGGTCACTTTTGGAGTGTTGTTGGCCTTCTGTGCGGGAATCTTCTTTACCAATCAGGTGTTGCCTGCTGGATTTATCCCCAATGAAGACCAAGGAATGATCTACGCTATCATCCAAACCCCTCCCGGAGCTACGTTGGAACGGACCAATGAGGTGGCCCGAAAACTTCAAAAAATATGTGAAGAGACCGAAGGGGTTGAATCCGTTTCCTCTTTGGCGGGATATGAAATCATGACTGAAGGTCGTGGTTCCAATGCAGGTACTTGCCTCATCAACTTAAAACCATGGTCGCAACGGGAACACTCCGTACATGAGATTATGGAAGAGTTGGAGGAGGAGACCAAAGACTTAGGTGCGGTCATCGAGTATTTTGAACCGCCAGCAGTTCCCGGTTTTGGTTCTTCCGGTGGTTTTTCATTGCGGTTGTTGGATAAGACCAACGGTACAGACTACCATGAGTTTGAACGTATCAACAATGAGTTTATGGATGCGCTACGAGAACGTAAGGAATTGACAGGTTTGTTCACCTTCTTCGCAGCGAATTATCCGCAGTACGAACTGAAAATCAACAATAAAGCAGCTATGCAAAAAGGGGTCTCCATTGGTAAGGCCATGGAAAACCTGAACATTCTCATTGGTAGTACCTATGAACAAGGTTTCATCCGTTTTGGACGCTTCTTTAAGGTGTATACCCAAGCCGCTCCAGAATACCGAGCACTGCCCTCAGATCTTGAGAAGTTGTTTGTGAAGAACGAAGAGGGCGAAATGGTCCCTTATTCGGCCTTCATGACCATGGAGAAGAAACTCGGACCTAATGAGATCACACGTTACAACCTCTATAACTCGGCAGCCATTCGGGGACTTCCCGCCGCCAGGTATACCAGTGGGGATGCCATTAAAGCCATTCAGGAAGTGGCCGAGGAGAGTCTGCCAAGAGGTTACGATATTGCTTGGGAGGGACTTTCCTATGATGAGGCTCAACGTGGTAATGAATCCATCTACATCTTTATTGTAGTATTGATTTTCGTGTACCTCGTATTGGCCGCCCAATATGAAAGTTTCTTGTTGCCCCTTGCAGTGATTTTGTCCCTTCCGGTTGGGGTCTTCGGTTCCTTTTTCTTATTGAAATTGATGGGATTGAGTAACGACGTTTACGCTCAGATTGGTATGATTATGCTGGTGGGACTGTTGGGTAAAAACGCGGTATTGATTGTGGAGTTTGCGGTGCAGAAGCATCGACAGGGCGCCACCATCTTGGCTGCGGCGATTGAAGGTTCCAAACAGCGTTTCAGACCTATTTTGATGACCTCCTTCGCCTTTATCGCCGGGTTGATTCCGTTGGTGGTGGCCACAGGTGCAGGAGCCATTGGAAACCGAACCATTGGTGGTTCTGCTCTGGGTGGGATGCTCATAGGTACTGTATTTGGGGTATTGGTGATTCCCGGTCTCTATTTCATCTTCGCCAAAATGGCCGAAGGCAAGAGCCTTATTCGGGATGAACATGATGAGCCAATTTCCGAAGAGTTCTTCAAAACCAGAGATGATAGTAAACTTCGGGCGCGTTTGCGTGAAGTAAATCGACTTTTGAAAAAAATGACCACAAGAAATGGAAACAATAAGAAAAAAGGGAAGAAAGATGAAGAATAGTAAATCATATGTGATAGGTGTTCTCGCTGTAGTGGCCCTGTATTCTTGTGTGCCCACGCGAGAGATTCGGGATGAAAGCACTTCTGTTCCCGAGCAATATCAGAATCAGTCCACCGATACCACAAATACAGGCTTGGTGCAATGGAAGGACTTTTTTAAAGACCCAAACCTCGTTGCGTTGATTGATACTGCTTTGGTAAACAACCAAGAGTTGAACATTATGCTTCAACAGGTGGATATAGCCAAGAATGGCATTCAGGCCAAAAAAGGAGAGTACTTACCTTTTGTGAACATCCAAGCAGGTGCTGAAGTTGAAAAAGTGGGGGAATATACCCGCAATGGGGCTGTGGAAAAGAACCTTGAAGTAAAGGAAGGGGCGGAGTTCCCCGAACCGCTCACCGATTACATGGTGGGTGCCTTTGCCACCTGGGAACTGGATGTATGGAAAAAGTTGCGCAATGAGAAGAAAGCGGCTGTTTTTGAATATCTGTCCAGTGTTGAGGGCAAAAATTTCATGGTGACCAATTTGGTGGCTGAGATTGCTGACTCCTATTATGAGTTGATGGCGTTGGACAATCAGTTGTCCATCATTGACCAAAACTTGGAAATACAGCAGAATGCCTTAAAAATGGTAAAACTGCAGAAGCAGGCAGCTAGAGCGACTGAGTTGGCCGTAAAACGTTTTCAGGCAGAGGTGATGAAAAACCAAAGCCATAAGTATGAAATCCAACAGGAAATCGTGGAAACGGAGAACAGACTTAATTTTTTGATCGGTAGGTCGCCCCAACATATTCAGAGGACATCGGACAATTTCATTGATATGTCCATTGACACCATCTACGCGGGGATACCTTCGCAATTGTTGCAAAACCGCCCAGATGTGCGTCAAGCGGAATTTGAATTGGCAGCAGCCAAATTGGACACTAAAGCGGCCAGAGCCAGTTTTTATCCCCAATTCACTATTAAGGCGGGAGCAGGATTGCAAGCATTTGACACGAAGTATTTGACCACCACCCCAGAGTCCGTGTTGTATTCGGTCATGGGGGATATGGTAGCGCCGTTGATCAACAGAAATGCGATAAAAGCGCAGTACAAGAATGCCACAGACCGACAATTGCAAGCGGTGTACGAATACGAGAAGGCCATTTTAAATGCGTATATCGAAGTGGCCAATCAGTTGTCCAACATCGACAATCTAAAAATGAGCTATGAATTAAAAAACGGTCAAGTGCAAGCCCTAACGGAATCCATCGACCTATCCACACGTTTGTTCCAATCCGCTAGGGTGGAATACATTGAGGTGTTGTTGGCACAGCGTGAGGCATTGGAGTCCAGAATGGAACTGGTAGAGACCAAAAAAGACCAGCTATTGGCCCAGGTTACCATGTACCGGGCCTTGGGCGGCGGCTGGAACTAGAGTGCCCTGAATCTAGGATTGATAGTGTTGTTGTTATGCCTACTTATAAGGCTATCGGTCATCTCAAAAGTGAAAGCCCATGCTACAATTGTAACATGGGCTTTCTAATTTTTTTGAACATGCGAAACGCTCATTCTACAATGGCTGAAGCCACCTCGCGGTGTATCTTCCATTGATTATCCTCCTTATCTTTTTTAAGAATGACGATAAAAGTATCTTGTAATTCAACCGACTCACCTTTATCATTGGTATAGTATACTTTACTGGTACCGTAATCATAGGCAACGGAATCACTTACCACAACGGTTTCCTCTGGAGTCATGATGATGCTATCATAGCTGAATTTTCCCAAGCGGGCTTCACGTTGTTTTTTGTATTCCAGCCAATCAGCACTACCAGGGGAAACTCCCTTCATATCTGTTGTGGCATACTGGGGCAGATCGCCGTACCTTTTTTCTTTGATGGCCTGTTGAAAGGATGAACGAAGTTGATTGATGGCCTCTACTTCTGCGGCAACATCAATGGTTTCAATAACGGGTTCTTCCGTTGTAACCTCAGTATCCTTCGGAGTTTGATTACAGGCTAAAACAAGAAATGTCAATGGAAAAACAATTTTCTTCATACTACTAATTTAAGGTTGGTGTTTAATGAAGCAGTAATATACTGATTCTTAGTATTCTGAAAAAAAGGTGGTTTTCTTAATTTTAATCCTTGTCTTTATATTTTTCAAACCAAGCCAAAACACTTGCAATTTTTGCTATTAAATTGCTAGGTCTGTTGGCGATGCCATGTGAGGCACCCGGAATTCGAACCATGGCCGTTTCCACATTTTGCAATTTCAGTGCAGCATAAAATTGTTCAGATTCCGCGATCGGTGTGCGATAATCTTCTTCACCAGTCATGAGCATGGTGGGCGTGGTCACATTGCCTACATAGGTCAATGGAGAACGTCGCATGTAATTTTCTGGGTCTTCCCAAGGTTTTTTCCCAAACCAATATTTGGAGAAAAAGGGCAGGGCATCGGCATACAACACAAAGCTGGTCCAGTTGATGACGGGTTTGGCCACAACAGCAGCTTTAAATCGATTTGTTTTGCCCACGATCCATGCGGTAAGCACACCACCGCCACTACCTCCGGTCACAAAAAGATTATTTTCATCCACATAACCTTTAGCCAGCACTGCATCCACTCCCGACATTAAGTCGTCATAATCATGATTTGGATAGTCATGGTGGATGAGGTTCCCAAATTCCTCCCCGTAGCTGGTACTTCCCCTGGGGTTGGAATAGAGCACCACGTAGCCTTCAGCAGCATACGCCTGTATTTCTGCTGAATACACCGCCCCATAACTTTGAAAGGGACCACCGTGGATTTCCAAGATCATCGGATATTTTTTGGAAGGGTCAAAATCTGGAGGGGTTACGACCCAACCCTGAATTTTACGTTGGTCATAGGAGGACTCCCACCAAATTTCCTCCACATTGCCCAAATTTTTGAAGGCAAAGAGGTCATCATTCAGTGCGGTAAGTCGTTTTTTGTTCTTTTTGGAATCCACCACTGCTAAATCTGCAGGATGTTTTGTGGTACCGTAGGTATATGCAAATTTCCCATTGGTTGAAGCCGAAAAACTGGCACCGTTGTAGGGTCTTCCCAAATTAAGACCACCTAATTCATCGGTAATGTCTTCAACAGCACCGGACAAGCTCATGGAAGCCAATTTGCCCATTCCCTGATCCGTATAGCTAAAATAAAAGCCATTGCCCTTGCTGTTCCAGGCCATGTCCTCCACATCACGGTCAAAATTTCCAGAAATCAACTGCGAACCGCTGCCGTCTGAATTCATGACATATAATTCGGTCAATTGATAGCCCTGAAATTTATCGTCATAGCCCAAATACGCAATTTTAGATCCATCTGGTGACAAAACGGGGTTCCCATCGGGACCAAAACGGTCGGTTAGGGGTGTAATCTTGCCATCGGAAACGCTAATGCTGTAGATTTCGCTATTGGCTGGTTTAAATTCCTCATCCTCGTGGAAATTGGCACTGAAATACAAATGGGAATTGTCTTTGGACCAAATTGGGCCTCCATGGTCAAAATCGGTAAAGGTGAGCTGTTTGGGAGTACCTCCACTGATAGGTAACGTAAACAATTGTGTGTTTCCACCTTTCAAGTAGCCTTGCCCATCCCCACGATAGTTCATTTGGTCAATGTACTTGGGCGGGTCATTCCATTTCGCTCCTTCAGGTTTGGCTGGAAGCTTCACAATAGAAGGGTTTTCTTTTGGTATAAACATGCTGAAGGCTAAATACTTATCGTCATAAGACCAAGAAACCTGCCCGGGGGTCTGCGGCGTATTGGTCAAGGCCATGGTTTCCTTGGTGTCCAACCACATCAGGTAGAGTTTCATTTTATCATCAGCCCTATTCGACTTAAAAATGATTTTGGAACCATCATGTGACCATCTGGGATAGAAATCGTTGTGGTTTCCAGTGGTCAATGGGCGGTTGTTGGAACCATCAAAATTCACGATCCAAAGGTTGGATAGGTTTTTATCGGTCATGACATCCTTAAAATTTCGAACATAGATGATTTTGGAACCATCTGGTGAAATTTGTGGGTCGGTGACCATTTCCATGTTAAAGATGTCCAAGAGTTCCAAGTTGGACTGCACTTGGCCATATCCCAAAGGGATAAGGGCGACAAAGAGCATTAGGTTGAGTAGTTTTTTCATTTTGTTGGGTTTAGTTGGTTATCTAGTTTATTCCTCCCACTCCGTATGGAAAATCCCTTCTTTATCTACACGCTCATAGGTATGTGAACCAAAATAGTCGCGCTGCGCCTGAATCAGGTTCAACGGCAGTTGACTACTGGTGTAGGCATCAAAATACGTAAGGGCATTGGAGAGTCCGGGTAGGGGAATACCGTTGGTGGCACCATAGGCGACCAATTCCCGAGCTGCGGCCACGGTTTCTTGAACTTTTTCCACAAAGGAGGGGGAGAGCAACAAATTCTCCAAGTTTTCATTCGCTTGGTAGGCCTCGGTAATGTCCGCCAACAAGGCCGCACGGATGATGCACCCAGCTCGCCAGATTTTACCAATTTCACCCAATTCCAGTTCGTAGCCATACTCTTTGGAAGCATCGGCCAATTGGTGCATGCCCTGCGCATAGGTAATGATAAAGGCAAAATACAATGCCTGTTCCGCTTTGCTGGTAAAATCAATTTTATTTACTGCTTTTGGCGTGGGTCGATCATACAATTCGTCTGCTTTGACACGCTCGTCCTTTAAGGCTGAGATTTCGCGCATGCTTACTGCCACATCTATAGTGGGAACGGGAATACCAAGATCCATCGCATTTTGGGAAGTCCATTTTCCGGTTCCTTTCTGTTTGGCCTTGTCCAATATTTTATCGACGAGATGGCCGTCCCCCAAATTATCCTTCTGTTCAAAGATTTCTGAAGTGATTTCCACCAAAAAGGATTGTAATCGACCTTCATTCCAAGTTGAATACGTTTCGTGGAGTTCTTCGTTGGAGAGTCCACCTGCTTTTTTCAGGAGGTCATAGATTTCCGAAGTGAGTTGCATCAACCCATATTCAATGCCGTTATGCACCATCTTCACATAGTTTCCGGCCGATTTCGGACCCAAATAAGCTACGCAAGGTTCTCCCTTGTATTTGGCGGACACAGCTTCAAAAATGGGTTTTACATGTTGATAGGCATCACGTGACCCACCCGGCATGATACTGGGTCCCAATCGCGCACCTTTTGCACCACCAGAGACGCCAGCACCAAAAAAGTTGATGCCTTTTTCTTTTAGATAGGCCTCGCGTCGGTCTGTATCGGTGAAAAAAGAGTTTCCTCCATCAATAATAATATCGCCTTTGTCCAAATGGGGTAGCAAACTTTCAATGACAATGTCCACCACCTTTCCAGCAGGGACCAATAGCATAATTTTTCTAGGGGTGGCGAGTGCATCCACAAAGGTTTTTACATCGGTGGAGGCATCTACCTTTTCCGTATTTCCACCTTCAGAGATCAAGGCATTCACTTTTTCATCATCCAAGTCATTTCCAAAAGCGGTAAACCCATTATCCGCCACATTCAAAATAAAATTGCGTCCCATTACGCCAAGGCCAACCAGCCCAAAATCATACTTCTTTGTCATGTTCTTTATTTTTAACCTCTTACGTTAAGACTTCGCTAAGTAGGCCATTAATTGAAATCTGAACCTAAAATAAACCTTATATTCGTTACGCTCAAATAATAATGGCCCCATGAAGAAATGAAAGGGCAATTTTGTAGACTCAAGCAGCAAAACCCATATTGTTATGAAGAAGACTGACAACCAGATGCTGGTAATTTTTGGGGCATCGGGCGACTTAACAGCGAGAAAACTGATACCCGGCCTGTTCAATCTCTATTTGGCTGGACACCTTCCCAAGAATTTTGTGGTGTTGGGTGCCAGTCGGAGTAATTTAAACGATGCCGATTTTAGGGACAGAGTGGTCCACAAAAGCCCGTATCTGAAAGATAAAATCAAAGATGCTGGAATCGAAAAAGCCAATAGTTTTGCCAATATGCTCTATTATGAGGATTTAGGTGCGGATTATGATACGGATTATGGGGACTTGAGAAAGCGTGTTGAGGAACTGAAGGATAAGCACAATACTTCGGGGAATATCATTTACTACCTTTCAACACCTCCTACATTGTATGAAACCGTGGCCAAAAACCTAGCCGATGCAGAAATGAACACCCAAAACCATGGTTGGAAACGTCTGATTGTGGAAAAACCGTTTGGGTACAGTTTGGAAACAGCACAAAAACTGAACAAGGGACTGCACCGATTTTTTGAGGAACACCAGATTTATCGTATCGACCATTATTTGGGAAAGGAAACCGTACAGAACTTGTTGGTTACGCGTTTTTCCAACAGCATTTTTGAACCCCTTTGGAACCGAAACTACATTCATCATGTGGAGATTACCAATGCCGAGAGCGTAGGGGTGGAAAAACGGGGAGGCTATTATGACAAATCTGGGGCGCTACGGGATATGTTCCAAAACCATTTATTGCAGTTGGTTTCCTTGGTGGTGATGGAACCTCCTATCGGAGACCAACCCGAGGAAATTCGGAATGAGAAGGTGAAGGCCTTAAAATCACTTCGGGTTATGAAAGATGAAAAGACCTTGTTCGATAATACTATTCGAGCTCAATACGTAGCCTCCGAAGTCAGTGGCAAGAAGGTAAAAGGCTATCGCGAAGAGGATGGGGTAGACCCCAATTCCACCACGGAAACCTATGCAGCCATTAAATTCTATGTGGATAATTGGCGTTGGCACGGCACCCCTTTTTATGTGCGAACGGCCAAGCGTATGCCTACCAAGGTTACGGAAATTGTGATTCACTTTAAGGAGCCCCACCACCAAATTTTTCAGGAATCGGGGATGCACCGCGATAATAAATTGGTTATCCGAATCCAGCCTGATGAAGGTATTTTAATCAAGTTTGGCGTGAAGGTGCCCGGCCAGGGCTTTAAAGTGGAGCGTGCCAATATGGACTTTTACTATTCCAGTTTGGCAGAAACCTATGTTATGGAAGCGTATGAGCGACTGTTGTTGGATGCCATGCAGGGCGATGCTACACTATACGCTAGAGCTGATGAGGTGGAGGCCGCGTGGGAATTCGTGGATCCTATCCTTAACTATTGGAAAAGTGGGGAGGATGTACGGATGTATGGGTATGCCGCTGGGGTTTGGGGCCCTGAGAATGCTGACGATTTAATTGATGGAAATGGAATTTGGCGTAATCCGGGAGAAAACTTGGCTGATGATCCAGGCTATTGTGTGATTTGTTAGTTTTAGGAGTTAGGAGTTAGGAGTTAGGAGTTAGGAGTTAGGAGTTAGGACTGAATTGTAATTATTATGGACTTAAGAATTTATAAGGATAGACAAGAAGTAGCGGAACAGTTTTCTGCCTATTTTGTGGAGAAAGCCAATACAGGGAAGGTATTTCATGTAGCGCTGTCAGGAGGAAGCACCCCAAAGATTGTGTTTGATGTATTGACGGAGCACTTTTCCGATAAAGTGGATTGGAACAAAGTCCATTTTTATTGGGGCGATGAGCGTTGTGTGCCTCCCACGGATGATGAAAGCAACTACAAAATGACCATGGAGCACTTGTTTTCGAAAATTGAGGTACCTGAAGCCAATATCCATAGAATCAGAGGAGAAGAAGAGCCTAAAACAGAAGCTATTTGTTATGCCAATCTGTTGGAAATCAATTTGGATGAGATAGAAGGCACGCCCCAATTTGATTTGGTCATTTTGGGCATGGGTGATGACGGACATACCGCCTCCATTTTTCCGCATCAAATTAATTTATGGAACGTGGAAGACCATTGTGTGGTGGCCACGCATCCCGATTCTGGTCAAAACAGGGTTTCCATTAATGGAAAGGTCATCAATACGGCCAAGGAAGTGGCTTTTTTGGTGACAGGTGCATCAAAAGCAGAAAAGGTCAAAGCTGTTGTTGAAAAAACAGAAGGTTCAAAGGATTATCCGGCCGCATTGGTTGACCCAAAATCTGGAAATCTGGTTTGGTTCTTGGATAAGGACGCGGCAGCAGACCTTAATCCAAATCCATCTTAGCATTTTCCCCTTCCAAAAACTCCAAAAACTCGTTTACCTTAAAGTTGGTGGATTCGTACTTGTTATCGCGACTGAACGCGGACTGTTTCCGTTCCTTGCTTCGGGCAAACCGGCGGATATCCTGTTTGGTTTTTAGGATCAATCCAGGAACTGTTTTGTTTTTACCATCCTTCCCTTTGGACACCATGGTGAAATAGGAGGAGTTACAATGCTTTACTTCTCCGGTGGTCACATTTTCAGATTCAACTCTAACCCCAACCACCATGGAGGTTTTTCCGGTATAGTTGATGGAAGCTTTCAAGGTTACCAATTCCCCAACATCAATGGGGTTTAAAAAATCTACCCGATTCACAGATGCGGTAACACAGTAACTCTGCGAGTGCTTGGAAGCGCATGCAAAGGCAATTTGGTCCATAAGATTAAGAATGTGCCCTCCGTGTACCTTCCCGCCAAAATTGGAATGGGAGGGAAGCATCAGTTCCGTTATGGCGACCCTACTTTCCCGGGACGACTTAAATTTTCTCATTGGTTTCTAAATAATGGGGATTTTTCGGTCTGTACTTCGGTAATGAAATATTTGGTATCGCCTAACCAGAAAAAGGTGGCATACCGTTCTTTGTACGTCACTTTTATATAATGCCCTTGATATTCTTTCATTTTTTCTATGATTTCCTCTTCCTTGTCCTCGACAGAAAAGGAAAACACATTGGTCCCGGAAAGCCCTTGGCTGATTTGCCCTTCCCAAGTCTTGACCAAAACCCCTTTACGGCTGAATTTGATAAGTTCTCCGGAGCGGTACCCTTCACTATAGGGCACGTAGTAGATAAAGGCAAAATAACCCACTGCCCCAAGCACAATGACAGAAATGATGATAAATAGAATCTTTTTCACAGATTAAGGTTCAAGTTTTAGGTTGTCATCAGAGTCATCCTCTAGGGCACGTTTTAATAATTTTTCATCAATGCTCTTGCTTGCTTTCGCCCCCAATATTTTCAAGTTTTCCACTTTTTTGATCAAATTTCCACGACCTGTCAATTTTTTCATGGCGCTTTGATAGGTGTTTTGGACCGTTCCAATTTGATTACCAACTTTCAAGAGATCGTCTGTCAAATTGGTAAACGAATCGTAAAGTTTACCTGCTTCAGTGGCAATTTCTATGGCAAATCTTTTTTGTTTGTCATTCTTCCAAAGGTTGTCTACCAATTTTAATGCCGCCAACAGCGTGGAAGGGGTTACAATAATGATATCCTTAACAAACGCATCTTCATATAAATTGGGTTCAAAAGCAGAAGCAATGGCAAAAGCGGGTTCTGTGGGTATGAACATAAAAACCGTATCGGGGCTTTCGTCTATTAAAAGCTGATAGTTTTTTTTGTTAAGCTCCTCCACATGCCTTTTGATGGAATCTATATGCTGCTTTAAGTGGAGCTCTTTTTGTTTTTCATCTTCTTCTGAAACATATCGTTCAAAATGAACAATGGAAACTTTACTGTCCACAATCATTTTCTTTCCATCGGGCAAATGAATAAGAACATCAGTTTGGTATCTTTTGCCTTCCTCATCTTTAAAACTGTCCTGAAGGGTGTATTCCCGATCTTTTGTCAACCCAGATTTCTCCAAAATTCTTGTCAAGATTACCTCTCCCCAGTTCCCTTGCATTTTACTGTCGCCCTTCAAAGCTTTGGTGAGATTTTCGGCCTCCTGGGTAATTTTCAGATTTTGACTACGTAAGTCGAGCAATTGTTGCTTTAAAGACGAGTGTAATCCAAAATTTTCTTGTTGGGATTTTACAACTTTTTCCTCGAACTCTTTTATTTTTTTGTTGAGTGGGTTCAGAATATTTTCAATGTTCTCTTTGTTGCTCTTGGTGAATTTCTCGCTTTTTTCATCCAAGATTTTGTTGGCCAGGTTTTCAAACTCTTTGGTGAATTTTTCCTGCAACTTTTCCAATTCTTCCTTTTGCTCGGAAAGTTTTATTTCCAAATTGCTGGATTTGGCTTCTTCTCTTACCAATGCTATTTCTAGATTTGACTTTTTTTCTTGAAATTCTTTTAATTCATTTTTCAAGACAAGTTCTTGCTCCTTGGATTTAATTTCCAATTCCTTCCAAACGGTTTCGTTGGATTTGGTCTTTAATTTTTGGATGTAAATACCCACAAAAAGTCCTATGGCTAAGGCCAATACTCCAACAACAAGGTAAATCAATTCGCTGCTCATAATAATTTTTGCAGGATAAAGATAACGGATTCCAATCGATGAAATGAAGGGAAAACGAACTTACTTATTCACTTTAAACGAACCGGTCTTGGCATCAAACTGTACCATTTCCGAAGGAAATAATCGCTCAAAATGCTTTTGTTCAATTAGTTCACAAGGGTCGCCAAAGGGGTTGGCATTGCCGTCCAAAATCAGGATTTTATCACACAGCTGAATGGCCAAATCGATCTCATGTGTAGTAAAGATGATGGTTTTTTCATTTTGATGGGCCAGTTGTTGAAGCAATTTCAAAATCTGCACCTTATGGTAGAGGTCCAAGTGTGTGGTAGGCTCATCCAGCAGGATGAGAGGGGTATCCTGCGCCATGGCCCTGGCAATCAGCACGCGTTGCAATTGGCCATCACTTAGCTCATGGCATTTATTGTGGCGAAGTTTTTCCAATAAAAAGGCATCCATACTTCTTTGGATATGTTCCTTGTCTTTAGGTGTCAAAGTGCCAATCCAATTGGTATAGGGTTGCCGCCCCAAGGCAATCAATTCCTGAACGGTCAGATTCTTGGAAGCGAGTTGTTCCGTTAACACTACGCTTAGCTTTTCCGCCAATTCTGAGGGCGGATGTTTTTCCAGCAACTTGTTTTTGATTTCAATACTGCCGCCTAATTTTGGCTGAAAGTTGGCCATGGATCGCAATAAAGTAGACTTCCCAATACCATTGACTCCCACAATGCCACAGAGCACCCCAGGTTCTAGGGTGAAGTTTATGTTTTGTGCTACCGTTTTGGAGCCGTAACCAACGGCTAATTCTTTCACTTCGATTATGGAATCCTTCTGTTCGGACATTAGAACATCATTTTTCGTTTTCGTACCAAAAGCCATATCACCACTGGGGCCCCGACCAATGAAGTAATCGCGTTGATGGGCAATACATTGGCGGTGTTGGGCAACTGGGCCAGTGTGTCACACAACAACATCAAAATAGCGCCATATAAAAATACGGCAGGAATCAGGATACGATGTTCCATGGTATCAAAAATTTGTCGGGTGAGATGGGGTACGGCCAACCCCACAAAAGCTATGGGACCGGCAAAAGCAGTTACACCCCCTGCCAACAGCCCTGTGGCGATGATGATGAGCAACCTTGATTTTTTTAGAGAAACCCCAAGACTCAATGCATAATTTTCTCCCAGTAAAAAAGCATTCAATGCCTTAATGGACAAAATGCAAAGCAAGGTTCCCAAGAGTACAATACCTCCTAAAAGGAATACCTGTTCCGAAGTGAGGTCACCCACGCTTCCAAAGGACCAAAAAATAAAACGTTGTAGGCTTTCCGCGCTGGAAAAATAGGCCAAAACACTTACTAGGGCCGAAGTAATGCTACCAAACATCAACCCAATGATCAATAGCGCCATGGTATCTTTGATGCGCTGTGCCACCAGCATCACAACAAGCAACACCAAAAAACTGCCCACACTGGCGGCAATGGCCAATGAAATATCACTTAAAAAAGCGATGGAGGTCAATCCTGTAAGTAGTGAAGTGCCCATCAGCAAAAGTGCAGCGCCCAAGCTTGCCCCGGAGCTAATTCCCAAAACAAAAGGTCCCGCCAAGGGATTTCGAAATAAAGTCTGCATCAACAATCCGCTCAAAGACAATCCACCACCTACTAAAATGGCAGTGAATGCCTTGGGGATACGATACTCCCAAATAATGTACTGCCACGAAGCCACATCCACCGGGTTACCAAGCAAGGAAGATAACGTTGCACCAAAAGGAATGGCAACCGACCCCGAGCTTATGTTCAACAGCCATGCTAGCAATAAGGCCACAAGAATCAGCACAAAAGAAAACCGATATGATTTTGGCGTGTGCATTTAGCGCAAGGGTTTAAAGAAATACGGTTCGTAATCAGGCAGTAAATCGGGGTGTAAAATGTGAATCAGGTCTTTTAGGACCAAATCAGGTCGTTGTGGGGCCAATTCGTAGAAAATCAGTCCACCTTTCGCACCTTTTTCCATTGCATTGGAATAGATGTTTTTTTTGGAAAATGCCCTAAATTGTTGATAGTGTGCATTGGCCTGCTTCACCTCTTCATACGTAGTATGGGAGGAGGGATTGAACCAAAAATCGGCCTGCTGACCTTTCTCAAGCACGGCCTCCAAACTAAGTCCGATACTCCCTGTGTTTTCGGTTTCATCCCAAATGTAATCCGCATTGGCATCGGTTAAAAATTGCGCCATCCAGCTTTTTCCTCCGGCCACATACCAAACATCTTTATAGAGTCCGCCCGTGAGGACAGTAGGTTTTTCCGTTGCTTGTTGCGCCAAGGTTTTTGCTTCTTTATAAGATGTCTCAATTTCCGAAAAAATACGGTCCGCTTCCTTTTCTTTTTGAAAGAAAGGAGCAAAGAATTTGATCCATTCCGCTTTTCCCAAAGGGGTTTGTTCCACCCAATCCCCGTTATATACCACAGCGATTCCAGACTGTTGGATTGTGCTGTATGCCTTGTTGGTATCGTTTATTCCGAAACCCATTACCATTTCGGGATTGAGTTCCAGCACCATTTCCGTATTGATGTTCTCATTGGTGCCCAATTCTTTTATCTGTCCATCGTCCACTAATTTTCGGGCTTCTTCTGAGGAAATAAGGTCTGTATTGGGAAATCCGACCACCATATTCAAAACGCCCAGTGCTTCCAAAGAAGGAATGTGGGTGGTGGAAGTGACCACCATACGCTCTACGGGAGTGGCGATGATGGCATCATAGGCATCTCTTGGGAATGACATGGATGGCAATTTCTCTCTGGGTACCAAGGCGTAGGTAAAACTTTTTTCGGCTCCAGGCCAAGCCGAAATGACCGTAATCTCGGTATAGTCAGCGTTCTTTTGGATGGAAAAACCAGTGGCATAGTGCATCCCGGATTCTGAGCCATTTTGTTCAAGGGGAACAGGCTTTTTTTTCTCACCACAACTAATGAGAATTGCAAACAAGAATCCGCTTAATAAGAGATTTTGCAACTGATTTTTTACCATAGCCCCAAAAGTAAGATTATTTAACTTTTGCAAGAAAAGATTAAACAGATTGATTACATTCGCGCTGAATTTTGGTTCATGTAGAACTTGGTTTTACATGATTAAAAGGGAATCCGGTGCAAATCCGGAGCTGTTCCCGCAACTGTAAGCTGTGCCGAATCGGCACTGATGTTTTTGAGCATCAGTACGTAGGAGGTGCTTGCCACAACTTCAATACCACTGCCCAATGGGTGGGAAGGTCGTTGGCAAGACGCAAGTCAGGAGACCTGCCAAATTCAAACAAACAATGTTAAACTTTCGGGATAAAAGTTTACGTATGTGCATCATACTATTCTCCCGTTTATTCTCGTAAACGAAATGAAAAAAAGTTATTTATGGGTATGTACCGCTGTTTTGGCGGGCAACGGACTTTCTGCGCAGGAACAACAGAAAGATTCCATTCCACTGCAAACATTGCAAGAAGTGGTGGTGAGTGATTCCAAATTTGAATTGAAACGTGAAAATTCAGGAAAAACGGTGATTAAAATCACCGCCAAGGAATTGGAACGAAACCAAGGTAAGACCGTAGCCGAAATCATCAATACCAAAAGCGGTATTGAAATAGCCGGAAGTCGCGGTCGTGATGGCGATGTCTTGGGGGTGTTTGCCCGAGGGGGTCGTGGAAAACAGGTCTTGGTGATCATTGATGGGGTTCGGGTTTCTGACCCTTCCACATTTTCCCAGGAATACGATTTGCGGTTGCTGGCTCCATCCACCATTGCCTCCATTGAAATCATCAAGGGAGCGGCCAGTACGCTGTATGGAACCAATGCGGCAACTGCCGTAATCAACATCACAACGAAAAAGGCTTCTAAAAGGCCAATTGCCGGAAATTTTCAAAGCAGTGCGGGTACCAGTCAAACCGCAGCGGACCAGAACTACAATCTAGGAAGTTTTGCCAATTCGGTGTCGGTGAATGGTACGTTGGACAAATTCAACTATGCTGTGGATTTTTCCAATCGGTATAGAAGTGGGCTCTCGGCGGCGGTGACCCCAGAAAATGAGGAGGATGTTTTTTCCCATTATAGCACCAATGCACGGTTGGGCTACCAATTTTCCGAGGATTTTCAAGTTTCTGTATATGGTAATCAGACCAAATACAACAATGAATACGATGCTTCCTCTGCTGAGGCGCCAAACTTTGGAAAAAACGACCAAAAAAGGGTAGGGGTGTCATCCTCTTTTGGGTATGGTAAGGGCGCCATTCAACTAAATGCCGCCTACACAGATTATGAAACCAATTCAAAGGATACTTTCGGGGAGAGTACCACGGAAGGGAATAACATAGTAGTGGACCTTTACAACAAATACATTTTTGCTGATCGCTGGCATACGATTTTAGGTTTGAACTACAGTAAGGATAAGGCCGTTTTTTCGGATGAGGCCGAATTTACCATCGTAGATCCTTATGCCAATGTGGTCTACATTTCAGATTTTGGGTTAAATCTGAATATGGGCGGACGATTGAACACGCATTCAGAGTATGGCAACCATTTTGTCTACAATGTGAACCCATCCTATGTTTTTTCCTCTTCCGAAGGCTATGTGAAGTTTTTGGGGTCGTATGCTACGTCTTATATTACCCCGAATTTAACGCAATTGTTTGGGGCTTTTGGCGGTAATCCCGATTTAGAGCCTGAAGAGAACAGAACCCTTGAAGGGGGAATTGAATATGCTATCAATAAGAGATTCAGGATAAGTGCCTTGTATTTTAACCGAAACGAAAAGAATACGATTGGCTATGATCAAAACTTTATGGGCATTAACTTATCCGATGATATTGATGCCAACGGGGTAGAGATAGAGGCTTCATGGCTTGCAGCGGAAAAATTGACTTTGGACGCCAATTACACCTTTACGGAAAGAAAAGGGGATAATGCCATCCGAATTCCCAAACACAAGGCCAATATAAATTTGGGTTATCAGCTTTGTGAAACCACCAATGTAACATTGAACTATGCCTACACCGGTGAACGGTTTGACACCGATTTTAGCACCTTTACCGATGTGGTTTTGGAGTCATTTTCTCTAGTGAATCTATATCTTGGGCATGAGGTGATTCCAGATAAGCTCAATTTTTTCTTAAGTGCAGAAAACCTGTTGAATGAAGATTACACCGAAATCCTTGGGTTTACGACAAGAGGGCGAAATTTTAGGATTGGAATGAACTTAAACCTATAAAGAAAAGCGGCCACTGGCCGCTTTTTTTATTCGATTATAAGATTGTTAATCTGGTTGAAATCAATATTCAAAGGTTTATCCAAATACATATTGTCCCTGACAGGGGTGTGAAACCTCGAGCTAGCAAAGGATTTTGCAGGCATTTGCTGTGCTGTAAAGCTCTTTTTGGCGGAAATCCCGGTAATTTCCTCAAGGGCACGTGCCAACAGAGGCTCATTGGGATCTCCTAGGACACCGAGGTTGGCAATATCTTCCAGCAAAATGATATCCGGGGAAAGACCATCAGTGTAATCATAAAACCCATCGGCATTTTCATTTCTACCCACCAAGGGTTGCAACCCCCAACTATTATCGGAATTGATATTGTTCTCACGACTACTACTGTACACAAAACCATTTCCAGGGTCATCAACCAAGGTGATGGAGAACTCATTTTTCCCTCTAGTGGTTTCCCCTATGTGAATTACCTCAACATAAGGAGCCAGACCGTTCATGACCAACTCACTGGCAGAGGCCGAATCGTTGGTGGCGATAACAAAAACCCTGCTTAAATTAAGTGAGTTGATGGCACTGGCACCCGTGGAATTGGCAAAATAATCCTCCAATTGGTCATCACTTAGCTGTTCCTGAACTTTGGCATTCCATCGCTGTCTAATATATAGGTCACTCGTATTGGTGCCATAGACCATACTTGCCAAAAGACGCGAGGTGTTAACAGAACCACCGGGGTTGTAGCGCATATCCAAAACGAGTTCGGTGGCACCATCGGCAACAAATTCACCAAAAGCAGCATTGAGCTGTTCATTAAAATTGCTCAGGAATCGGTTGTACATTAAATAGGCAACTTTAGTGCCATTGACATCCAAGGTTTCAGCCACCAAAATAGGGTCTTCCACTTGGTTTTCAATCTTGGTCAAAGTTACCTCAGTATCGTTGTCCACAATTTGATCGCCCACCACATCTGCCATACCTAAGGTGTAGGTGGTATTGCTTCCATATAATAGACTAATGTAGTTGTCGATAGTAAGTTGTTGACCGTCCACACGGGTAAAAACATCCCCTCTTTGAATATTTTTGGTTGAAGCATCAGAATCAGGAACAATGTATAGCACATATCCAAAGACACCATCACCTTCGGAAAACTGTACCAGATTAAATTCCAGGCCATTGCTTCGGGATACACCCGAAAGATTATTGACCAGTTCGGTATAGTCGTCGTTCAAAAAACTGAATCGGTCTTCGCCAAAGAGAAGAACATCATAATAAAAATCAGCAGGATTTGGAGTTTGCTCTAAAAATTCGGTGTATTGTGCATCCGAAGAAAATCGGGTATCGGACAAAACATCAACATCGCCTTGCCAAAAATACCAGAGGTTCATGGCCTGCCACATAAAATGTTGGGTTATGGCATCAGAACCTGCAAGTAATTTGGGGGTCTCCCCATTTTTGATTTGGTTGTCATCATCACTACACGCTGTTACGAGCAATGATAGCCCCAAAAACAGAAGAACATATTTTTTCATAGCTAAGTTTTTACGGAACTCCTCAATTTTCATTCCATTATAAACAAAAGAGGTTGGTAAGTTAGGCGGCGATTTTAAAAATTCTTACGAATTTGTGCTACAAAATAGGCACATAAACGCAGATTACAAATTTTTTGTAACAAATTTCGATATGCGTCGTCGTGATAGTGTAGGTCGATAAATGCGACTTGAAACAACGAAAACAACCAATGAAACAAGCTGAATTTTTAAATGTGGTAATGCCCTTTAAGGATAAGCTCTACCGACTGGCAAAGCGCCTGTTGGTATCTCGGGAAGAAGCGGAGGATGCCACACAGGAGATTTTGCTGAAACTATGGTCTAAAAACGAGGTGATGGAAACCTACAATAATGTGGAAGCCTTTGCCATGACCATGACCAAGAATTTTTGTTTGGACCGATTAAAATCCAAACAGGCCGGGAACCTAAAGTTAGTGCACAGCAATTACAGTGATGAAAGCACTTCGTTACAACGCCAATTAGAGGCAGAAGATAGTGTAAGTTGGATGGAGCGCATCATGGAAGAATTACCGGAACAGCAGAAAATGGTATTGCAACTGCGCGATGTGGAACAATACGAGTTTGACGAAATATGTGATCTATTGGACATGAAACCCACCGCAGTAAGGGTGACACTGTCCAGGGCACGAAAAACAGTACGTGAAGAATTGATAAAAAAGCATAGCTATGGAATTGGATAACATAGAAAAATTAGTGGAAAAGTACTTTGAGGCCAATACAACGGTGGCCGAGGAGGAACAGCTCCGGGCGTATTTCTCTCAAGAGAAAGTGGCCACACATCTTGAGCAATATAAACCCATGTTCAATTACTTTTCCATGGCCAAGGAAGAACGCTACACCAAGCAGGTTCCATTAAAACCTAGCGTAAACTATTACAAGTGGATTTCCGTTGCTGCGGTGGCCGTGTTGACCTTTGGCATCTATTTTGGTAATCAATACCAAGAAAAAAAGAAAGCAGAGTACGCTTACGAAGAAACCAAAAAGGCTTTTGAACTCTTGGCGGAGAACTTTAACCGAGGCACAGAAAAAGTAGCGTATTTGAAGGAGTTTGAAGAAGCAAAACAAAAAATTTACAACAACAATTAAATCGTAAAAAATGAAAAGAAATATTTTAATCGTTTTAATCGCCGTTCTGCCCTTATCGGGATTCTCACAGTCCTTGTTTGACAGATTTGAGGACATGGACGACGTAACCTCAGTGGTAGTGAACAAAAGCATGTTCAACCTTTTGGCAAAAATAGATGTGGAAGTGGACGACCCTGAAGCCAGAGATTTTATGGACATAGCCAGTAGCCTGCAAAGTTTGAAGGTGTTCACCACCGATAATGAAAGTATAGGCTCGGATATGAAGTCTTCCGTGAACAGTTACTTGAAATCTTCAAAAATGGAAGAGCTTATGCGTGTGAAGGACAAAGATGCCAATGTGAAGTTCTACATTAAACAAGGCAGGGATGACAATCATGTGAGTGAACTTTTGATGTTGGTCAGTGATATTAAAGAGATTGAGGCCGACGGACGAAAAATAGAGACCGTGTTGCTCTCCCTTACCGGGGATATTGATTTGAACAAGATCAATTCGTTGACCAAGAAAATGAACCTTCCTGAAGAGTTGAACAAAGCAGGAAAGAACAACTAAGAGGTGTAACGGTTGACAGTGATCGGTTGCGATGTAACAAAATACATCAAACAGCTACCAATTACTGTCAGCCGATTT
This sequence comes from Muricauda sp. MAR_2010_75, assembly GCF_000745185.1. Lineage (NCBI taxonomy): Bacteria > Pseudomonadati > Bacteroidota > Flavobacteriia > Flavobacteriales > Flavobacteriaceae > Allomuricauda > Allomuricauda sp. MAR_2010_75. The sequence continues at coordinate 4,135,614 of NZ_JQNJ01000001.1, read as the reverse complement.
GCAGTAAAGCAATCAATCAAAAAAAGAACATGATGAAACATATTTTAAAAAGCGTTTTGGTACTAGGAGCCATACTTTTGGCTTCCTGTTCCTCGCAACAGAGTCTGCAAGAATATTATGTGGACAATTCGGAGAATCCTAATTTCATTTCCATAGACCTTCCGGCCAGCATCCTTAAAATGGATGCGGTGGATTTGAATGCTACCCAAAAAGAGGCGGTGGAATCCTTGCGAAAGTTCAACCTGTTGGCCTTTAAAAAGAATTCTGACAATGCAATGGAGTACGAAGTGGAACGGAAGAAGGTACGTGAAATTTTAAAGGGTGATGACTTTGTAGAGTTAATGAAGATCAATTCCAAATATGGTAAAGGCGTGATCAAGTATTTGGGAGATGAAGATGCCATAGATGAGGTCATTATTTATGGCGATAGCGATGATAAAGGCTTTGCCTTAGTACGGGTTTTGGGTAAGGACATGAACCCAGCCCATATTGTGCAACTTATGCAAGCCATTCAAAAATCAGATTATAAAGGAGAAGGCCTGGGGGAAATAGGCGATTTCTTGAAAGGTTAAAAAATACATCAATCAATAAACGATAAAAAGGGCAACAACAGTTGCCCTTTTTTTGTGACCTTATTTTTATCTTAGTGTCTCATTATAAGAACACTAACAAATCACCAACGTCATGGAAAAAGCAGAAGAATGGATGAACTACGGTTTAGACCTAGCCAAGGAATTTGGCCCAAAACTCATCACAGCCATCCTCATCTACATAGTTGGGATGTGGATAATCAAAAGAATCGTGGGAGGCACTCGAAAAGTAATGTCCAAAAGCAAATATGACGAATCCTTGCAACGGTTTTTATTGAATTTGTTCTCGTGGGCACTCAAGATTTTCTTGATCATTATCGTGATTTCCCGATTAGGGGTCGATGTCACCACTTTTGCCGCGGTAATAGCTGCTGCAGGTTTGGCAGTGGGCTTGGCACTTCAAGGGTCGTTGTCCAACTTTGCAGGAGGGGTCTTACTTATGATGTTTAAACCCTACCGTATTGGAGACCTGATTGAGGCCCAAGGGGTATTAGGTGTGGTCAAAGGGATAGAGATTTTTACCACCAAATTGGTCACACCACAAAATAAACTGGCCATTGTTCCCAACGGAGCCATGGCCAATGGAAATATCATCAACTATACCGCCGAGGGACGCATGCGCGTAGACACTGTAATTGGAGTAGGGTATGGGGAAGACATTAAAAAGACCAAAGAGGTGTTGCTGAAGGTGTTGACCGACAACCCAAAGGTGTTACAAGAGCCAGCACCCTCCGTAAACGTATTGGAATTGGCAGATAGCTCCGTGAATTTTGCGGTACGTCCCTTTTGCCAGCCCCAAGATTATTGGGATGTCTATTTTACTACCTATGAAAATTGCAAACTGGCCTTAGATAAAGCCGGAATTGAGATTCCATACCCACATCGCATAAACATTGAGCGGAAGGAGTAACAATTAATGAATAATTGAATCTTTGAAAGTAAACACTAACTAAATTGTTATGAGATTAACGATTCTTCTGGTATTGATACTTTTTCAAATCAATCGTATTGCCGCACAAACCTCGCTCAAGGAAATCGACCTCGAAAATGGAAAATATAATGTTGGATTTAAGCATTACACAACTTCAGATAGTACCAGAACGTACAGCAGAATACTTGATTATTCAAACAAAAAGATGGCCAGACCAATTCCTGTAAGTATTTGGTATCCTTCTGAGAGAAATTTGGTAGACAAAGAGTCGTTGACGGTTTTAGATTACCTTGAGATTCTCAAAGAAGAAGAGGAATGGGAATATTTGCCCAATGAACAAATATTAAATTGGTTTAATTATTCCAATACGCCTGAAAATCAAAAACACCTTATTGAACAAACAACAGCTTATGCCAATGCAGAATTCGGAAAAGAAAAATATCCGGTAATTGTCTATACGCCAAGTTTCCAAGCATCATCCATCGAGAACTTTGCCCTTTGCGAATATTTGGCAAGTCACGGTTTTGTGGTGGTGTCAAGCCCAAGTCGGGGAACCGAAACGCGTTGGTTCACCAACAACAGTGCAAAGGAGATTGAGACGCAGGCCAGGGATGTAGAGTTTTTGATGAAAGAGGCGGGGAAATTTCCAATTGTGGATTTTGATAAAATTGCGATTATGGGCTTTAGCTTTGGTGGTTTGTCAAATATTATTGTGCAAAATCGGAATGATAAGGTTAAAGCGATTGTCAGCCTTGATGGAACAGAAAGATACCAATATGGACTGCTTAGTCAATCTGCGTTTTTTGATCCCCAAAAAATAGATGTTCCATATATTCATATGGCGCAGAAGGATATTCCTGAAATCGTCTTAAGAGAAGACAAGATTGACGCTGAGCTCAATACGAAGTTCCAATTGTATGACAGTATAACAAATGCCAGGTCGTATCGCTTGAAATTCCAAAACCTTACGCATAGCTATTTCAGTACATTGGGCGCGCTCTTCGAAAATAGGGACAAAAGGCAGGACAAAAGTGATTCGGAAATCATGGAATCCTATAAATGGGTGGCGACGTACACATTGAATTTTTTAGAAGCTACTTTGAACAAGAATGAAAGCGCATTAAATTTCATTGAAGATGATTCTTCAGGAAATGGAGATGGAAATGGGTTAGTAAGCCAAAGCATCAAACAACCGGAGCAGAGTGCTTTCAGTTTTCAGGATTTTAATGACTTGGCCTCCAGCCAGAACTATCAAAACCTCTTCCAGTTATACGATGCAACAATTGAGAGCTATCCTTCTTTCAAGATACCGGAGGGCAATTTAAACGTACTTGGACTACAACTGGTCTTTAATCCTAATACTGCATCGCAAGGAATACAAGTGTTTTTATTGGCAACAAAACTGTATCCGAATTCGTGGAATCTTTATGATAGTTTGGCAGAAGGATATTTGTTTATGGGTGACAAAGAAAAGGCAATTGAAAGTTTTAAAAAGTCGTTAGCGTTAAATCCTCAAAATCAAAATGCCATCAACCGATTGGAGCAATTAAAGAAATAAAGCCAACCTACACCCCCGTATAATTCGCAGGAGTAATTTGCTTTAATTCTGATTTAATGGCATTAGAAACCTCCAAGGTTTCAATAAAATCCGCAATGGACTTTTGGGTGATTTTCTCATTGGTGCGGGTCAAGCCTTTTAGGGCTTCGTAGGGATTGGGATAGCCTTCACGACGCAAAATGGTCTGGATGGCCTCCGCCACTACGGCCCAATTGTTTTCCAAATCCTGTTCAAACTTGTTTTGGTTCAACACCAATTTGTTCAACCCTTTTAACGTAGATTGAAATCCAACCAAGGTATGCGCAAAAGGAACGCCCACATTTCGCAATACGGTACTGTCCGTTAAATCGCGTTGCAATCTGGAAATGGGCAGTTTGGCGGATAAATGCTCAAAAATGGCATTGGCCAATCCCAAATTTCCTTCAGAATTTTCAAAATCGATAGGGTTTACCTTATGCGGCATCGCTGAGGAACCGACTTCCCCTTTTTTGATTTTCTGCTTAAAGTAATCCATGGAAATATAGGTCCAGAAGTCCCGGTCCAAATCAATAAGGATGGTATTGATGCGTTTTAAAGTATCAAAAAGCGCAGCCATGTGATCGTAATGCTCAATCTGGGTGGTAGGAAAGGAGTGGTGCAAGCCCAATTTCTCTTGAACAAATTGTTTTCCAAAAGCTTTCCAATCCGTTTGGGGATAGGCAACCTTGTGGGCGTTGTAATTTCCGGTAGCACCCCCAAATTTAGCTGCACTCGGAATATCGTTCAATAAATTGAACTGCTCTTTGAACCGTTCCACAAACACCTCAATCTCTTTGCCCAAACGAGTGGGGGAGGCGGGTTGCCCATGTGTACGTGCCAACATGGGGATGTTCTCCCATTCGCTGGCCAGTTTCTTTAATTTTTCAAACACCTCAAAATAGGAAGGGACATACACCTCATTCATCGCCTCTTTGATGGAAAGCGGAATGGCGGTGTTGTTGATGTCCTGTGAAGTCAGCCCAAAATGGATGAACTCCTTATGTTTTTCCAATCCCAACGCATCAAATTGCTGTTTGATGAAATACTCAACTGCCTTTACATCATGATTGGTAACTTTTTCAATCACTTTGATGGATTGCGCATCTTCCGATGAAAAACTCCTGTAGATATTCTGCAGTTCGGGGAATTTCTTCGTATCAAAATCCGCCAATTGGGGCAGTGGAATTTCACAAAGCGCGATGAAATATTCAATTTCAACCTGAACACGGTACTTGATAAGCGCCTCTTCAGAAAAATAATCCTTCAGGCTTTTGGTCTTGTTTCTATATCGGCCATCAATGGGTGAAATGGCGTTGAGTTGTGTTAGGGACATTTTTGCGAACAATTTTGAAAGTTGCAAAGATACTTAAACTCCAAGAGTTAACGGCCTATTTGGGCCAACTTGTCCAGGGTTTTTTTGGCCCGGTTTTGATAGCCCGTGGTACCAGAGGCGTAGGTGTCTTCCAGAATCTGTCGTAACTCAGGGTGGACCCAATCGAATTTTAGCCCCAAATAATAGAGACTGGTCATGGAAAAGACCTTTGGAGCCATGTTCATGTCACTGATGAGCCAATCAAAACAGGCCGTCATGATTTTATCCAGTTGCTCATCACTACAATTCTTGAGGAAGGTCAGATCTTTCTTTTTGAAATACGCCACGCACACCATCTCACAAACACAAGCCATGGCACGGATGGTCGCTTCGGACGTTAAGTTGCCCAACATTTCAGTGAATTCGTTCAAAAAAGGCAATAAATAATCCAATTTCGTCTGCATAAGATGCCGAAACGTCCAGCTGGCATTATAGGTACCTTCTTTTTCTTCTATCAGAATCTCTTTTAGAAGCGGCCCGACCAAGTCGGGCTGAAGTGTAAGTTTGGCAACGAGTTGGTCCACATCGGCCTTGGAAAGTCTTCCCGAGTGAAGGTAAATATGTAGCTCATTTTTGGTCACAATGGCGTATCTTTATGGGAAATCTTGTGCGATGAAAATAGTAAAAAAAATAGCAATTGCATTGCTGGTAATTTTTATCGGAATGCAGTTTTTTAGACCTGAAAAAAACCAGGCGGAAGGGGATTTTGTGGCTGCTTTTGAAACGGAAACCCAACCCAATACCGAGGTAAAAAGCATTTTAAAAAGTGCTTGTTATGATTGCCATAGCGCCAATACCGTTTATCCTTGGTACAATAACATTGCGCCCGTTTCCTATTGGTTGGCCGACCATATAGAGGAAGGCAAGGAGCATTTGAACTTTTCGGATTGGGAAAACTATACCATAAAAAAGAAAGACCATAAGTTGGAAGAACTGGTTGAGGAGGTTGAGGAAGGCGAAATGCCTTTAAAGGAATACACCTGGACCCACTACGACGCGCGCTTGGATGAATCCCAGAAAAATGCGTTGATGGACTGGGCCAAAGCGGCTAGGTCCAACTACGAATCAGCTCTTCAACAAGAATAGGAACACCTTTCGCGGCGGTTTCTGCCCGTACCGTAAGATTGGCAAAATCCGTTGAACGCACCGTGGGTTTGGGGTCCACAAAATGGATTGGGATTTGTTTTGGTGCGTAGTGAACCAATCCAGCGGCTGGATATACCTGCATGGAAGTTCCTATAATAATCAAAATATCGGCTTGTTGGGTAATATGGGCCGCAGTTTCCATCATCGGAACCATTTCCCCGAACCAAACAATATGGGGACGTAGTTGATGCCCATCTTTATCCACGTCACCCAGGACCAAATCCGTGTTCCAATCCAAAATATAGGTTTCATCGCGGGTGCTGCGCACCTTAAACAGCTCGCCATGGAGGTGCACTACATGCGAACTACCTGCTTGTTCGTGGAGGTTGTCCACATTTTGTGTGACGATGCTTACATCAAAATGCTGTTCCAATGTGGCCAACGCCAAATGCCCTGCATTGGGACTAACTTCCAACAACTGCCGTCTCCGCTGGTTGTAAAAATCCAATACCAACTCTGGATTCCAGGCAAAACCTTGAGGTGAAGCCACTTCCATAACATCATGACCTTCCCAAAGTCCATCGGCATCCCTAAAGGTCTTTAGACCACTTTCGGCACTCATTCCAGCTCCGGTAAGGACAACGACTTTCTTTTTGGGCATGTTATTGGGTTTTTAAAGTATTCATTTAATTCGACAAAAAGGTTCGGACATCCTGCGCCAATTTTACAAGGTCGGGCTCATGGGTATACATCATATGACCTGCCTCGTAATAGAACATCTGTATTTTGTCTCGTTCAATACCGTTTCGGGAAAAGGTATATTCTGCATCAAAAAACGGACAAATCAAATCGTAATAGCCACTGGCTACCATCACCTTCATACCCGTATTTCTTCGCATGGTCTCGCCCAGTTTTTGGGACACATTTACATACGAAGGTTCCCAACCCTTTTCCTTGGCTACTGGTTTCCAGTTCCATTTGTCGTAAATAGCATCATTGCCGGTCAAGTAAGGCCTGTCCATTTTCACATGGAGTGTTGTGGCAAAATAATGGTTGAGGGCAGCTGTATAGGCCGAGCTTATCTGATAGCTGGCGGGATCACCAAGATGTGGCCCGTCCGATAGTTTATCGACTTCGTCGCCCATAAAGCGTCCATCCAAACGACCCACGGTAAGGCCTTCATCAGACAAGAGTTGTTTTTGGAAACGAGGCACCAAAACCCTTAGGTTAGATTTTAGGATATACGCTTTGTCCAAGCCCATAAAATAGCCAAGTTGGTCGGCAATCTTATTTTTTTCAGCATCTGTTAGGAGGGAACCTTTGTAGAGTGCAGGAGCATAGGTGTTGTAGGTGAAATCTCGACATTCATCCACAAAGGCCTCCAAGGATTTGTCTTGCCCCGCCTTTTTGTGGTACCAGGCTGTGGCGGCCATACTGGGCAGATAGGTGAGATAGGAAGTAATGTTATTATGAACCGATGTGGAACCTGCATAATCCAGTGCCTGTGAAATTAAAATCAGGCCGTTTAGGGCCATATCCTGACCGTTGCCTTCCAAGGCGTTGGCCACTCCTGCAGCTCTGGTGGTTCCAAAACTTTCTCCAATGATGTATTTTGGGGAAATCCAGCGGTTGTTGTCATTGATCCATTGCCGCATAAATTGCGCAACGGAATTGGCATCTGCGGTTAGCCCCCAAAAATCCTCAACCTTGCCCTTTCCAATCACTTTACTGTAACCGGTACCCACGGGATCAATAAAAACCAAATCGGTAAGGTCCAAAATGCCATTAGTATTGTTGATGAGGGTGTACGGAGCAGCTCCATCGTCCACAGTGGCATCGGAATCCACTTTGACCAATTGCGGACCAAACATGCCCATATGCAACCAAACCGATGCTGACCCAGGCCCACCGTTGAACACAAAAGTGACGGGTCGTTTTGCGACATCAACAGTGCCGGTTTGCACATACGCCACCGACCACAGGGAAGCTACGGATTCCCCGGATTCATTTTTCAGAAAGGTTTCGGAGGCAATGGCCTTGTATTTGATCAATTTACCGCCATTGGTAATCTGGTGGGTGCTTTCAAAAGACTTTGGCTCCGGTACGGAAAGCGAATCTTTTTCTGTTTTCTGCGCGAAAACAGGCACTACCATCAGCAAGCTGACCAAGAGAACATGTATTTTTTTCATGGTGTTGGGTTTGTTCCGATAAATATAGGAAAAGGGCAGGGGATTCTGAGAGTGCTCTAAAATGATGCGGCAAAAAATGTTCAGGTGCTTATAACGGCTCAGTAAGTACAACTGTTTTTGGCTTGGCAATTATATTAGGTAATCCATTTATGGTAAAAAAGATTATGTTTTAAGGCCATAAATAGGTTTAATTTTCTATTTCAAGGTAAAGACTGCTTAATTGGAATAAAGGTTGAAAAACTCTGTAGCGTCCCTAATATTTTGTATGTTCAGAATCCAACAAACTTCAGATAAATCAGAGAAGTCCAATCCTCCTGCCGAAATAGCTTGGTTGTTGTATCGTCCTTCTTTGCCATTGTAGGTGTTGGATATTTCAATCGCAAGTTCCCAAGTTTCAATCACTTTAGGATTGGTCATATTCTTGTTCCAATTGGTATACTCAGCATCCCTAAATCCCGGAGATCCATTTCCAACTACATTGCCATCAGGAATTTTTATGTAATCTGAATGTTTTTTGACAAATTCAAGACTTTCGGGAGAGGTTGATTCTTCATTCCAATTGCTGTGTTGGACTACATGAATTCGTTCTGATGTAGTTATTTCAGGGAAATCGGTATGAACGGCCTTAATTAGTTCTGCAGTGAAGTCTGATTGGCCTGCCTCTGCAATCCAAATATCACCTTGTTTGTCAAAGGTTGACTTGAGTATGGTTTTGACACGTTCAACGGCAGGATGTATATTCTCGTGTGCATCTGTCCAATTCTCTCCAAAGGCGAGTTCAAATAAGTTATTTGGAGGAACGTAGAGCCCCTCTTGTATACCGTAGGTGCCAGCTACTGCGTGGTAATTGACTTTACTAAAGCTTGAATCGGTCAATAGGGTGGCAAAAGCGGCAACCGTATGTAAATCATCCACATCGGTCTTGCAGTCAAATTGTGCCAATAACAAATCTTTTTCAAAATTGAAGCCAGACTTTTCCGAATCATCAACATGAACGGGTTTAGTTGTGAAAGAAAGAAAAACAGCCATTACACCAATGGATACAGCTATTTTAAAAGCTATCACTTTTTTATGGTTAGTTCCCTGTCTTATCATTGTTAGGTGCTTTTATTGGATGCAGCCCTAAGATAGCAAATCCATTTTTCAAGGCTTCCCATTTTTAAATTTTCCTATCTTGTTTTCATGTTCGATGATGACCTGCTCACTTATTTGGAAACCTACCTTACTGAAGAACGGAAACAGCGTTTTTTGGACGTACTGCAAAACCGCACTCGACTGCTTACCGTAGCCATTGAAGATGTTTTCCAAATGCACAATACCAGTGCCATTATCCGAAGCTGTGATGTGTTTGGCATTCAAGATGTGCATGTGGTGGAAGACCGTTTTGGTAAACGGTTGGACAAAAATATAGCCGTGGGAGCAGAGCAGTGGGTGGATGTGTATCGTTATCGGACTACGTCCGAATGTATCGATAAACTAAAAAGTGATGGCTACCAAATCATAGCCACCACACCCCATGATGATTCCCAATTGTTACCTGATTTTTGCCCTAAGACCAAAACTGCCCTCTTTTTCGGTACCGAGAAGGAAGGGTTGAGCGAGGAAGTGATGCAACGGGCCGATGGGTTCCTAAAAATTCCCATGGTGGGTTTTTCCGAAAGTTTGAATGTTTCCGTTTCCGCGGCCATCATTATTCAAGAGTTGGCCCAAAAGGTGAGGGCTTCTTCATTGGATTGGCATTTATCCGACATCGAGATTTTAGAGAAACGATTGGACTGGACCAAAAAGTCCATCAAAAATGTGAAGGGCATCATCAAAAGGTATTTGAGCGATTAAACTTTTTTGTATTTTTAACTGGTAACCAATCATTTACAACCATGACAACAACACTTTATATTTTAGTAGGGATTGTACTGCTGATACTTATTTTGGCCGTTATTGCGCCAAAGACCTATAATGTTTCCCGCTCCATTGAAATTGCCAAGCCCAAATCCACTGTTTTTACGTATTTAAGGTCGCTTAAAAAACAGGGCGAATGGTCTCCTTGGGGCAAAAGAGACCCCAATATGGAGCAAAAATTTACGGGAACGGATGGTGAGGTGGGCTCCATGAACTATTGGAATGGCAACAAAGAAGTAGGAGAAGGAGAACAGGAAATTACAAATATTGTGGATGGTGAACGTATCGAATCCGAACTTCGATTTTTAAAACCTTGGAAGTCCACTTCGGACGCCTATATCGTTACTGAAGAAGTAGATGCAAGCACCACCAAGGTGACGTGGGGTTTCTCGGGAAAAAACAAGTTTCCCATGAGTATTATGATGCTGTTTATGAACATGGACAAGGCCGTTGGAAAAGATTTTGAGGAAGGTCTTGCCAGTCTTAAGGAACTATTGGAAAAATAAGCTTGGCACTTTATTCCACCAACTCCAACAGTGCTATATCAAAGTCATTTTCCAAAATGACCTTTCCGTTGGCAACGGTGACTTCGGTTTCGGAATAGGTGTCGTACAATTTGGTGCCATCGCCAAAGAATCCCTTTACCCAAAGTGACTTTTTACCTTTAGGTAAGTTGAGGCCAACCACCACTTTATCCCGATAGTCACCAGTATCATACGTTCTGGAGAACACGTAGGGCGATTTGGCCAAACGTTTGTGTTTTCCAGCACCAATAGCAGGGTGATCTCGCCGGAATTTCCCCAATTTTTGCCAGTGTTTATGGATTTTTTGGATTTCAGGAACGCTATCCAGTTCTTCCCAGTTCATAAAAGAACGGAGTGTGGCATCTCCTTGAGCACCTTCAATGACAAGATTTCGAGAGGTCTCATCACCATAATACACCTGTGAGGCACCAGGGGTCAAGAGCAGTACATTTGCCGCGCGATAAGGTTTTTTCCGTTCCTTGTCATAGGGTGAGCCATCATCATGTGAAGTCAAATAATTCAGAACACTTTTGTCTTTTAATTTGGTGTGCAGCAACCCACTGTATTTTTTGAATATGGTTTCGTAGCTTTTGTCAGCATCGGTTTTCAACTCAAAATTGATAAGGCTTTTAAAACCGTAATCGAAGAAATCTACCTTTTTATCACCAAAATCAAAATCTCGACCTCCTGAAATACCGTAATTGTAGACTTCCCCGACCATATAAAAAGGATTGTTGTCCAAAATTTGGTTTTGGTGTTTTTTCTTCCAGGTTTCAAAGGCATAGTTTGCCTCTTTGTGCAGGTCTTCCCATGCATTTTCGTTAACGTGCTTTACGGTATCCACCCGAAATCCATCCACACCATAATCATTGATGTAATCCGTTAACCATTTGATGATGTAGTATCGGGGTGCCCTGGGATATCCGGTACGTTCAAAGAAGAGCTGTAACTCGTCCAATTCCTTGCTCAAACGACCTTCATCTTTCCATTTGGCCAATAGAGCGTCTGGAAGCTCCACATTTTCATCAGATTCAGTAAGAATATCTGGTAAGTTTTCCACCAAAGTGCATGCGGTGGTGTTTTCATACGTGGTGAACTCGCATGTGGGGCCTGTCCGCACCCAATTTTCGGGCCATACAGAGTCTTTGTCCGTAACAGGGCCTGTATGGTTCAGTACTACATCCAAGAGGATTCTGATGCCTTTGGCATGGGCAGCTTTTACCAAGTTCTCCAAATCAGCCCGGGTACCAAAATTGGGGTCAAGTGAGGTCCAATCCTTGGTCCAATAGCCGTGGTATCCATAGGTGTTGCCTGTTCCTTCATTGGTGGCACCGTGCACTTGTTCCACCAAAGGGGTGAGCCAAATGGCATTTATGCCCAATTCGGTAAAATAACCTGCTTCAATTTTCTGGGTAACGCCCACAATGTCTCCACCTTCAAACCCGCGAAGTACGCCGGTTTCCTCGGTTCTTTCAAAATTAACATCGTTATCGGGATTTCCGTTGTTAAAGCGGTCCGTTAAGAGAAAATAGATATTGGCACCTTCCCAAACAAAGGGCACCTCTTTTTTAGGCACCTCCTGCTCAACTACCTGCTCTGCCTTCTGCTGTTTTTTTTTAACCTCCCTACAGCCTATAAAAAAGGGTAGTATAGACATGATAACAAGTAGTTTTTTCATGTATTTGGGATTTTGTCTAAAGCTATAAAATGAATACGAAATTCTAAAATTTATTTAGCGCCTCAGGACATTGGCCCAAAATTGGAATGGTCAAGGTTTAATTTCTATTGAGTACTTTATACTCTTCATAACAGCTTGAGATGGCATCCAAAATCTGGAGATCATTGGCTGTGTTGATAAAGGATTTGGAATAATTGCAGTTGTTAAGGATGTCTTCAATATCCACTTTTTCCAACTGCAGCAGTTCGGTAAGGACCTCACGGTCAAATTTGGAAGCAAGAAGGTTTCTGATCTCATCATCTGCTTTCATTTGTTGCAATTTCCGCAACTGTCTCGGTTTTTTGCCAAAGAGGTTCCGTAAAAGGTCGGCCGGGTTCAAGATGGCGCCCAACACCTTGGTCACGGCGCTGGGGCTTTTGTTCCCTGCTTCATAACTGGTATTTAACCCTGAAATGCTATACTGATAGGCATTGTTGACAGGAAGGTTCTTTACATCAATTTCCAGATAACCGGTAAGCTGATAGGGAGTCACGATCACTTCTTCCAAAGCATAGGCCAATTCGGTCAACGCTATTTTGGTATCCTTGATCTTGAACATATCATTGGTTACCCGCACTTTTTGTGATTTAAAACCCAGATAACTCAGATAAAGGGTGTCGTTCACCGCTGCCTCAATGGTAAATTGCCCTTTTTGGTTTGTGATGGTGCCTATAACCTGGTTCAGGTTAATGACGTGCACACTTTCCAAAGGAAAATCGGTCTGTGCGTTGACCACAGTAACGGTCAGTTCTTCCAAAGCGGGAGCTTCATCCTCGTTCTGGGCCAAGCACAACAAAGGGATAGTGGCAAAAAGTGTAAGTAGAATTCTTCTCATGCAATCTTTGTAGGTATAAAAGTACTAAACAAAGAAAAATAAATAGGAGCCCCTTACCATTTAATATAGAATTAACTAATAGAAACCCTGTCTCTTTTTGCCTCCTTTTTTAATGTAACCTCCTTTTTTGCCTCCTTTGAATGATTTGTTACCGCCACTTTTTCGGTTACCTCGCTTACGGTCTCTTTTACGCCCTCCTTTTCCTGAACCTCCAGGATTTTTGGAGACTTCCACATTGATGAATCGCCCGTCCACCTTAAATTCCGTAAAGGTCTGAAGAATAATATCTGTAAGCTGTGCATCTGAGTTGAAGAAGGAGAAACTATCCTTGGTATCTACATTATAAATATCCTCTTTCTCAAGGTTCAAGGTATCTCGAAGGAAATCTTTGAGCGACATCCAATCGTAACCGTCCCTTTCCCCGATGTTGATAAAATAACGTACGGAACCACTGTTGTCCGAATCGGCATTATCGTTATATCCACTTTCTCGACCACTTTCCGATGTATTAAGGTCCTTGGTCTTGCTGTAGTAATTGGAAAACTGGGTAAACTCCACAGAAACCATTTTTTTGATAAGCTCATCCCTATCGATGCCTTCCAATACATCATTGATGGCAGGCAAATAGGCGTCAATTTCCTTATTGATTTTGGTTTCTTTGATCTTATTGGCCAAGTGGTACAATTGTATTTCGCAGATTTCAATGCCCGTAGGAATCTTTTTAGCCACAAATTCCTGCTTTACGATTTTTTCAATGGTCTTGATTTTCCGTAGTTCGGAACGGGTAACAATGACCATGGAAATCCCAGATTTTCCTGCTCTACCCGTACGACCACTACGGTGGGTGTAGGTTTCAATTTCATCAGGAAGTTGGTAGTTGATCACGTGGGTAATGTCGTCCACATCAATACCTCTGGCCGCAACATCTGTTGCCACCAACATTTGCACTTGTTTTTTTCGGAACGCGTTCATTACCAAATCGCGCTGGTTTTGGCTTAAATCGCCATGAAGAGCACCAGCGTTGTAGCCATCCTCAATTAATTTTTCAGCTACACGCTGTGTATCGCGCTTGGTTCTACAAAAAACCACTGAAAAAATACCGGGATTGGCATCGGCCAAACGTTTTAGGGCCGAGTAACGATCACGACCACCTACCACATAATATTCGTGTTGGACCGTTGAAGCACCGGCATTCTTTGTCCCGACAGTAATCTCAACCGGCTGGTGCATGAACTTTTTGGCTATAGTAGCCACTTCTTTGGGCATAGTTGCCGAAAACAACCAGGTTAGCTTTTCTTTGGGCGTGTTGGACAAAATATCTTTGATGTCCTCAAAGAAGCCCATGTTCAACATTTCATCAGCCTCGTCCAAAACACAATAATCAATCTTGGAGATGTCCACCATCCTTCGACCGATCATATCTTTCATCCGGCCAGGAGTGGCCACAACAATCTGTGCACCTCGTTTAATTTGGTTGGCTTGTTCAGAAATGCTCGCGCCGCCATAAATGGCCACAGTGTTCAGTCCCTTTACGTATTTGGAATAGAGTTTGAGTTCGTTGGTGATCTGCAAACACAGTTCACGGGTAGGAGAGAGGATCAAACCTTGTGTGGTTCGACTATCTGCCTGAATTTTTTGAATCATGGGAAAACCAAAAGCAGCGGTTTTTCCAGTTCCTGTTTGGGCCAAGGCCACCAAATCGGTGTCTTGTTCCAATAAAATGGGGATTGATTTTTCCTGTACTTCTGATGGGGTTTCAAATCCAAGATCGGAAATAGCATCCAATAGGGGTTGATCTAACCCCAAGGCTTCAAATTTTGTCATAGCGGTGTATACCTTAAATCGCAAATATGTTGTGTTGCATAGAGCGATTCCTGTATAACCTTTGAGCCCATCGCAACACCTTGCCCATACCGGCGGCGTTAATAAAGCGGCAAATGTACGCTAAATTTATAGGGTGGCTGCTATAAAGTCTTGTTTTTTAAAAAGTTTGCCAATTTCTCAATGGCCCTGCCTCTGTGGCTTATAGCATTCTTGGTGTTCGGCGGGAGTTCCCCAAACGTTTGGGTAAACCCTTCGGGTTTAAAAATGGGGTCATAGCCGAATCCTCCCGAACCGCGTTTTCCGGTGGTAATGTTTCCTTTCACAATGCCATCAAACACATAACTTTCGCCCTCAAAGTTGAGATGGATGGCTGTTTTGAAATGAGCTTGTCGGTTTTCCTTCCCCTCCAATTCCGATAATAGCTTGGTCATGTTGTCCTCGGCATTCTTTTGTTCCCCGGCATAGCGGGCCGAGTAGACCCCGGGATTTCCATCCAGGGCGTCCACCAAGAGTCCAGTATCATCCGAAAAACAATCCAAACCATAAGTTTGGGTCACAAAGTCTGCCTTTATTTTGGCGTTTTCCTCCAAAGTTTCTCCAGTTTCTGGGATTTCATCAAAACATTGAATGTCTTTTAAGGAAAGTAGTTCAATGGATTTAGGAAGTAGCTGCTGAACTTCCTTCAGCTTGTGGTCGTTATGGGTGGCAAAAACTAGTTTCAAGTGGAAAAGGGTTCTATTTGAGTTTCAAAAGTAGTAATTTCGGACTTTAAGCGATTTCCATGAAAATGAAAGTGCCACCAGCGGTAATAATGCTGATTTTTGGAGGGTTAATGTATGTTTTGGACCGATTTTTACCTGTAGGTGAGTTCGAATTCTTCGGGAAACAAGAACTCGCCATGTTTCTGTTTGGACTTGGATTTTTGGTTATTTTAATATCCGTAATCCAATTTTTTGTCACAAAAACCACTGTCGACCCATTGAACCTTGGTAAAACAAGAAAATTGGTGACCACCGGCATTTATAACTTCACACGAAACCCTATGTATTTGGGAATGCTTCTTTTTCTGTTGGCCTTTGGTCTAAAGCTGGGAAATGCCTTTAACACGTTATTGGCGGCTGGTTTTGTATATTGGATGAACCATTTTCAGATCAAACCGGAAGAAGAGGTGTTGTTGGAAAAGTTCGGCAAGGAATATAGCATTTACTGCAAGCTCACACGAAGGTGGTTTTAAACTACTTCGATTTTAAAAATCCACTTTTTGGGTACCATTTGAAACAAATCGTAATGGATTTTTGATTTATCCGCAAATGTGTAAGGTTTTTGATAAGTTCCGATTATAAGGATGGAATTTATGTTTAATTTTACACCTTAATTTTTTGAAGATGTCAATGGTGGAAACGGGTCGAAAATATGTTTTTGATTTTGACAGCACCCTTACCCGGGTAGAGGCGTTGGATGTATTGGCCGAGATGACCCTTCAGGGAAATCCCAAACGAGAGGAAATTGTTGCTGAAATTCAGCATATTACCAATTTGGGTATTGATGGTGACATTTCTTTTACGGAATCCCTTGAGAGGAGAATCCGTCTGTTGAACGCCAACAAAAGTGATTTGGACAATTTAGTGGTGGAACTCCGTCAAAAAATATCCAAATCCATTGCCTCGAACAAGGAGTTCTTCCATGAATTTTCCGATGATATTTATGTGATATCCTGTGGTTTTAAGGAATTTATCGACCCCATTGTTGCGGAGTACAATATTCCTTCGAATCGCGTTTATGCCAATACATTTACTTTTGATGAAACGGGAAACATCACTGGATTTGATGAGACCAATGTTTTAGCTTCCCACAACGGAAAAATAGAATGCTTAAAACGACTTGACCTCGATGGTGAGGTCCAGGTCATCGGCGATGGCTACAGCGATTATGTAATGCGCGAAGCGGGAATTGCCCATAAGTTTTTTGCTTACACTGAAAATGTGCACCGTGAAAAGGCCACAAACAATGCCGACCATGTTGCACCTAACTTAGATGAATTTTTATTTGTGAACGATTTGCCAAGAAACCTTTCCTACCCTAAAAATAGGATCAAGATCCTTTTACTTGAGAATGTACACCCAGCCGCTTTTGAAAATCTATCGGAAGAAGGCTTTTCTGTTGAACTTGTAAAACACAGCCTTCCCGAAGAAGAGCTCATTGAGCGTATCAAGGGCGTGCATGTTTTGGGCATCCGTTCCAAGACCCTAGTAACCCAAAAGGTTTTGGACGCTGCCAATAAATTGATGGTGGTTGGTGCGTTTTGTATTGGAACCACCCAAATCGATTTAGAATACAGCAAGAAAAAGGGCGTCGTGGTCTTTAATGCGCCTTATAGTAATACTCGTTCTGTGGTGGAGCTCGCCATAGGACAAATTATTATGCTCATGCGTAATATTTTTACGCGAAGCACTGAGATTCACAACGGAGAATGGAACAAAACTGCTGCCAATTCCCGAGAAGTGCGTGGTAAAAACTTGGGTATTGTAGGGTACGGTAATATCGGAAAACAAATGTCCGTTTTGGCCGAAGCCATGGGTATGCGGGTCTACTATTATGACGTAGCCGACCAGCTAGCCTTGGGTAATGCGGTTAAATGCAGCACTTTGGAAGATTTGCTTTCCATTTCGGATGTGGTTACATTACATATTGATGATAATAAAGCCAATAAGAACTTTATTGGTGAGCGGGAAATCAACCAAATGAAGGATGGTGCCATGCTCATTAACCTTTCCAGAGGGTTTGTAGTGGACATTGATGCTTTGGCTGCTGCTTTAAAGAGTGGAAAATTGGGCGGTGCCGCGGTAGACGTATATCCATCCGAACCACGAAGCAATGGCGAATTTTCAACCCCGTTGCAAGGTTTGTCCAATGTGATTCTAACACCGCACATTGGTGGAAGCACTGAAGAGGCCCAGCGAGACATTGCAGACTTTGTTCCCAATAAGATTATGGATTACATCAACTCTGGAAATACAGTTGATGCCGTGAATTTCCCAAATATCAGGTTGCCAAAACAAAACAAGGCGCATCGCTTCTTGCATATCCATAAGAATGTTCCTGGTATCATGGCCAAGATCAATGAAGTGTTGGCCAAATACGGTTTAAACATTTCAGGACAATACTTATCCACAGACCCTGATGTAGGTTATGTGATCACCGATTTGGACAAGGAATATGACAAAGAGGTGGTCAAGGCCCTTAAAAATGTGGAAAACACCATTAAGTTTAGAGTACTTTATTAGACAAGAATCAATTGTCAAGAGTCAAGTCTTTGCTCCATGTTCTTGAATCTTTAAGCGAAGCGCTCTTGAACTTGAACATCATCATTCGTGATGATACGGTTCGTTCCGTAAAATGGTGAACCCCCGGTAGAGCTGTTCCACAAGAAACAAACGTACCATTTGATGGGAAAAAGTCATTTTGGAAAGGCTTATTTTTCCGTTGGCCCTTTCGTATACCGCTTCACTGAAACCATACGGCCCTCCAATCGCCAAAACCAGGTTTTTGATACCACTATTCATCTTTTTTTGCAGGAATTGGGAAAATTCAACTGAAGTGTATTGTTTTCCTTTTTCATCAAGAAGAATTAGGGCGTCCGAAGGTTGGAGTTGGGCCAAAATCAGTTCACCTTCCTTATCCTTTTGTTGGGTTTCGGAAAGATTTTTACTGTTTTTAATATCGGGAATAATTTGAAACTGGAACTTTATATAATGTTGCAGCCGCTTCTCGTAAATCGAGATAAGTTGTTCTAGATCAACACTATCCGTTTTTCCAATGGCAATCAAGGTAATCTGCATGTTCAAAAATAGAGTATTATATTGAAAAAGGGAAGCCAGAAGTAAGTCCGTAAGTTCAAGTTCAGACTCAAGTCCAAGAACAAGGAACAAAGTAATTAAACAGTTGAAAATATTTAATCTTTTGTCTTATTATCAAACATTTAACTGAAACATCATCCTACTGCTCGCAGTAAGTGCACCCATCTCATCGAATGTGTTTGAACTTGAAAATTGTGTTTGAACTTGGCATTGAGTCAGTTAACTTTGACCACTATGCGTCATATTCAAACACCTCAATAACTCAGTAACTAAATTACCGAACAACAGTATTGTTTTTACTATTTTCGTTAAAACCCCAAGTGGATGATATCCGAAGAACAATTTCAAAACGAACTTGATTTGATTATTGCCAACGCTATTCGAGAAGATGTTGGTGACGGCGATCATAGCTCCTTGGCCTGTATTCCTGCCTCAGCAACCGGAAAGGCAAAACTGTTGGTCAAAGACGATGGCATAATCGCTGGTGTTGCATTTGCAAAGCAAGTGTTTCATAATGTAGACCCAGAACTAGATGTAGAAGTGCTCATTTCTGATGGAAGTCCAGTCAAATACGGAGATATTGTTTTTTATGTGGCAGGAAGTTCCCAAAGTATTTTAAAAGCCGAACGATTAGTCTTAAATGCCATGCAAAGGATGAGTGCCATTGCCACCAAGACCAAACAATACGTGAATCTTTTGGAAGGAACAGAGACAAAAATATTGGACACCCGAAAAACCACACCCGGCATAAGGGCATTGGAGAAATGGGCCGTAAAGATTGGAGGAGGGGAGAACCACCGATTCGCACTGTACGATATGATCATGCTCAAGGACAATCATATTGACTTTGCAGGAGGTATCACCAAGGCTATCCAAAAGACCCAACAATACTTGAAAGACCAACAAAAAAACCTAAAAATTATCGTTGAAGCACGGAATTTGGATGAAGTTCAAGAAATTCTGCAATCCCAAGGGGTATACCGGATTTTGTTGGACAATTTTAATTATGACGATACCAGAAAAGCGGTTAAGATGATAGGTAACCAATGCCTTACGGAGTCATCAGGAGGGATTAATGAAGATACCATACGGAAATATGCAGAGTGTGGGGTGGATTACATTTCTTCTGGAGCGCTAACACATTCCGTACACAATATGGACCTAAGTTTAAAAGCGGTATAATGTCCAAAGTTATAGAAGACCAGTTGGAAAAGATACCGGTCATCAATTGGATGGTACGGTTGATGAAAAAGGTAAAGCTCAAAGCTTTTGAAGGGCTCTCTCTATATGATTTGATAGAAATGTATCTATTGGGGATTTTTCGCGGAGCCTTGTCCACTCGGGCCAGTTCCATTGCTTTCAGCTTGTTTATGGCACTGTTTCCTCTACTGATTTTTTTGGTAACCATGATTCCGTTTGTGATTCCTTATGTTCGGGTTGGAAATGAGAATTTTGACGCCCAATTCCTGGTGTTTTTAGAATCGTTTTTGCCATCCGCTACAGGAGATTATTTTGGGGATATTTACCAACAGATCAAAGATCAAAAACAAGGAGGGTTGTTATCATCAGCCTTTCTGGTTTCCATTTTTTTAATGGCCAATGGCGTAAATGCCATTTTTGGAGGGTTTGAAAACTCATACCATGTAGAACTCACCCGGAATTTTTTTCGTCAATATGCTTATGCTTTTATGGTGGGATTGATTCTTTCCATCCTCTTGATTGTTGGAGCCGTGGCTTTTGTTTATTTTGAGTTTTATATTGTTGGCTATACGAACGAATACCTTGGAAATACCTTTGGGTATGATGTGGAAAAAGGGGACACCCTCGGTATCCAGATAGCCAAAGTGGCCTTCTTTATGTGCCTCTCCTATTTTACCACGGCCATCTTGTATTATTTTGGGACCGCTGAAGGCAGAAAGGCACGGTTCTTTTCTGCAGGTGCACTGATGACAACACTTTTGTTTTTGCTGACCTCATATCTCTTTGGGATCTATGTGGAAAAGTTTGCCAGATATAACGAACTTTATGGAGCCTTGGGGGGATTGTTGATTTTGATGGTTTTCATTTGGTTGAATTCCAATATTCTCCTATTGGGATTTGAGCTCAATGCAACCCTTAATTCTTTAAAAAAACAGCATGAAAAAAGGCAAGATGTTCAATAAACGGTTTTTGTTGCCCATATCTATCCTGTTTATTCAGATTGCATTTGGTCAAACTGTGGTCGGAAAATGGAAAACGGTGGATGACCGAAGCGGAATAGAAAAGGCTATTGTCCACATCTATAAGGAAGATGGATTATTGCAGGGGAGAATAGTGAAAATCTTGGAAAAAGGTAAGGAAGACGCCATTTGCTCAAAATGTGATGATGAATTCAAGGATAAGCCTATTTTGGGGCTGCATATTTTTCAAGACCTTAAGAAAAATAACAAAAATGAATACAAGGGTAATGAGATGTTGGACCCGGAAAATGGTATAAAATTCAGGGGCAAAATATGGTTGGATCCTGATAACGACAACCAATTGAAGGTCCGAGGCTATTTGGTTTTTTTGTACCGCACGCAAACGTGGTACCGAGTTAAGGAGTAATACTATGGATTATTTTCTGGATGTTGTACTGCCTATTCCACTGGAACGCCTTTTCACGTACAGCATTACCTCACAGGAAGCAGTTTTTTTACAGCCCGGAATGCGTGTGGCTGTTCCCTTCGGTAAATCCAAGATTTACACCGCTTTGGTGCATAAAGTCCATAGCAATGCCCCAACAGCTTACGAGGCCAAGGAGATTTATCAGATTTTGGATGAAACACCTCTTGTAAATCCTTTTCAGCTAAAACATTGGGAATGGATTGCCCACTATTATATGTGCACTTTAGGCGAGGTGATTCGGAGTGCCCTGCCCAGTGCCTTTCTATTGGAAAGTGAAACCTTGGTAATGCCCAACAAAGAAGTTGAGGTTGATGAAATGGAGCTGAAAGACGATGAGTTTTTGGTCTATGAGGCCCTTCAGCACCAAACCGCATTGAAGATTGGGGAAATCAGTGACATTGTCGATAAAAAACATGTACTCTCCTTGATCAACCGATTGGTGCAAAAAGGGGTGGTGAACCAAAAAGAGGAACTGTACGAGCAGTACAAACCCAAACTGGTTCGATACGTAAAGCTTTCTGAAGTGTATGATGATGAGGCCCAACTGGAAGCACTGCTCAATGAGCTTTCCCGAGCGCCGAAACAAAGTCAAGTAGTACTTTCCCTTTTTCAGATACGGACTAAAAACAACAAACCCATTCCCATTGAAGACCTTGAAAGAGAAAGCGGTGCTTCCAGAGCCGTGATCAAGGCACTTATTGATAAAGATATTCTTGAGGAATATCAGATTAGAAAGGATCGGGTTGATTATCAAGAAGAATCCTCAGCATCAGAGAACATTGGTTTAAACGAACATCAAACCAAAGCGCTTGAAGATATCACCTCTGGATTTGAACAGAACAGACCCGTGCTACTGCATGGCGTCACTTCGTCAGGGAAGACCGAGGTGTATGTAAAACTCATTCAGCAGTGCTTGGAGGAGGGGAAGCAGGCCCTTTACCTACTGCCTGAAATTGCACTGACCTCCCAATTGATCAATCGACTTCGGCTTTATTTTGGGCATAAGGTATCGGTGTATCACTCAAAATACAGTATTCATGAACGGGTGGAGGTCTGGAACAACGTTTTGGCGCAGGCCGAAAAGGCCCAGATTGTCATTGGTGCCCGTTCTTCCCTGTTCTTGCCTTTTTCCAATTTGGGGTTGGTGGTGGTGGATGAGGAACACGAAGGTTCCTTCAAACAATTTGACCCAGCACCAAGGTATCATGCCCGGGATGCGGCCATTGTTTTGGCTTCCCTGCATAAGGCTGATGTAATTCTGGGCTCGGCTACCCCCAGCATAGAAAGCATGGACAATGCCAAAAAAGGCAAATATGGGTATGCGTCCATTCAACATAGGTATGGAGATGTGCTGATGCCGGACATCAATTTGGTCGATATTAAAGAGGCCACACGAAAAAAGCGCATGAAAGGTCATTTTTCAGAAATTCTACTCAAGGCTATCGAAGAGGCTTTGGAAGAAGGGGAGCAAGTGATTCTTTTTCAAAACAGAAGGGGATTTGCCCCCGTGGTCGAGTGTACCACCTGTGGACATGTGGCCCAATGTCCCAATTGTGATGTTAGTTTGACATTCCATCAACAGAGAAATCAACTGCGATGTCATTACTGCGGTTATCATATGGCCCTGCAACAAGCTTGTTTGGCCTGTGGGAGTGCCACTTTGGACAATAAAGGATTTGGAACGGAACAGATTCAGGAGGAACTGAACCAACTTTTTCCTAAAGTATCGGTGGGCCGGATGGATTTGGACACCACCCGAGGGAAATATGCCTATGAAAAAATCATTTCAGCCTTTGAAAACCAAGAGATGGATATTTTGGTGGGTACGCAAATGGTCACTAAGGGATTGGACTTTAGGAATGTGAGTCTAGTGGGTATCATGAATGCAGACTCCATGTTGAATTTTCCGGATTACCGGGCGCATGAACGCAGTTTTCAAATGTTGACCCAGGTGGCGGGTAGGGCAGGGCGTACCCAAAAGAGGGGTAAGGTACTTATTCAGACCTACAATCCGCACCATCAAATATTGCAACAGGTTACTACGAACAATTACGGAAAAATGTTTGCCGAGCAGGTTTACGAACGGGAACAATTTAAATATCCACCTGTGGTGCGCATTATTAAAGTGACTTTGAAGGCTAGGGATTTCAATACATTGAACGAAGCTGCCCAATGGATGGCCGGCTCATTGCGGAATGTATTGCGAATACCTGTTTTAGGCCCCGAATATCCCCCTATTGCCAGAATTCGGAGGGATTACCTCAAGAACATATTGATTAAGATACCGAAGCAACAATCATTGGCACAAACAAAAAATAGCATTAAACGGATTGAGAAATCCTTTAATGCTATTTCCAAGTATAAAAGTGTAAGACTGGTCTACAATGTGGACCACATTTAATTATACATTGGCCAATGCTTCGGCCAACTCAGTCTTCTTGTTTCTACTCAATGGAATCTGTCTTCCCCCTACTTCAACATTTTTACTGTTGAATTTCTCAATCTTCTCCAGATTCACAATATAAGATTTATGGATACGTAGAAATTTATCGGCCGGCAATTGCTTTTCGAAAGATTTCATGGTGGAAAGGATTACAATGTTGGCCTCGTCTGTCACCAACTTAATATAATCTCCCAATGCCTCAATCCATTTAATATCGTTTAAGATAACCTTGCGTTTTTTAAGGTTGCTCTTTACAAAAATGTGCTCTTCATCCTCATCAACACGATTCATTTGCTCGTATTTGGCCACAGCTCTTTTTACAGAGGCTTCAAAGCGGGCTAAAGTGATGGGTTTGTGAAGGTAATCGGTTACGTCGTAGTCAAAGGCTTTAAGTGCATAGTCAGGTTTACCTGTAATTAGGATCACCTGTGGTGGGTTCTCTAGGGCCTCTAAAAGGTCAAACCCACTGATAATGGGCATTTCAACATCCAAGAAAATCAAATCGACTTCATGGTTCTTTAGGCCATTTTTAGCTTCAATGGCGTTGCTGTACTCAGCAACCAAAGCAAGATGTGGATGATTGTTGACCAATTTTGCAACGGCCATACGCTGCATGGAGGAATCGTCTACAATTATACTTTTTAATTTCATAGAATGGGGTGATTTGTAGGGTTTTAAATCATCGGCAAATTACATAAAAAAGACGTTTAACAGCAACAAAAGATGTAAACATGGTCTATTTTGTTGTGTATATTGCCATATACGATATGTACGTTTAAAGGGTTCACTTTTGTTAATAACTCCTGTACTTTAAACGAAGTTTTTTTGGTTTTCTTGCAGGGTGAAAGAAATATCACTAATTTTGCGCTCCTTTAAAATATATAATATGAACCATTACGAAACTGTTTTCATTTTAAATCCCGTTCTGTCTGAAACGCAGATAGAGGAAACAGTCAAGAAATTTGAGGATTTCTTGATTAAGAATGGTGCCAAAATGGTCTCCAAGGAAGATTGGGGACTTAAAAAGTTGGCCTATCCCATTCAGCACAAAAAAAGTGGTTTTTACCACTTATTTGAATTTCAAGCTCCCGGTGAGGCCATTGGTCCATACGAGTTGGAGTTTAGGAGAGATGAGCGCGTTATGCGTTTCTTGACCGTTAAGTTGGACAAGCATGCAATTGCTTGGGCAGAAAAGAGAAGAACCAAATTAAAAGCAAACGCATAGGGTTATGGCATCTATTGAACAACAAGCAAAGTCAAAAAAAGACGGGGAAATCAGATATTTGACCCCGCTTAACATAGAGACCAGCAAGCAAAAAAAGTATTGCAGGTTCAAAAAATCTGGTATCAAGTATATTGATTATAAAGACCCAGACTTCTTGATGAAGTTGGTAAACGAGCAAGGAAAATTGCTTCCCAGAAGACTTACGGGAACTTCCTTGAAATACCAAAGAAAAGTGGCACAGGCCGTTAAGCGTGCACGCCACCTAGCGTTAATGCCGTACGTTGGCGATATGTTAAAATAAAAAAATACCGAAGAATGGAACTTATTCTAAAAGAAGATGTACAGGATTTGGGATTTAAAGATGATATCGTTTCCGTAAAAAACGGTTACGGCAGAAACTTTTTGATCCCTCAAGGTTTGGCCACTTTGGCCACGCCATCTGCCAAAAAGGTTTTGGCGGAAAACCTAAAGCAAAGAGCCCACAAAGAGAAGAAAATCATTGATGCGGCCACTAAAACAGCGGAAGCCCTAAAACAATTGGAAATCCGTATCCCAGCCAAGGTTGGTGCAGGTGATAAATTGTTTGGTTCCGTAACCACAATCGACCTTGCCGCCGCTTTGGACAAAGAAGGACACCAAATTGATAGAAAGTTTATCAATATTAAAGGTGGGGCCATTAAAAGGGTAGGACCTTATGAGGCCATCATCAGGCTTCACAGAGAAGTAGTTGTTGAATTTCCTTTTGAAGTTATCGCTGAGGCCAAATAAATTTTAGGTCTTTTCAGCTAAGAATAAAAAAAGAGCCATGCTTTTGCATGGCTCTTTTTTTATTATCAATTGGTATATTATTGCTGTTATTTATTGCTCTAATTTATTTTTCAAACGGCCCTGAAGTTCACTGTCGGTCTGCAATGCCATGGCTATGGCCTGGTAGCGTTCAATGCTCATGCCTTCATTGCTGATGATTTCCTCGATTTGCTCAGTGAAGCCAACTTGCAACTCCTGTATTTCGCTGATTAGTTTTCCAAATCTTTTCTTTTCATCGTCTGTGGCATCTACAGTTTTTTCTGGTGACGCTGAAGCTTGGTACATTTCATTGAACCTCTCTACTTGAAAACCGTTATTTTTAACCATTTCCATTACTTTTTCTTGAGCCTCCATGTTCACTTTTTGGATATCCTGAAAAGCAGACGCAATCTTGTTCAATTCGGCATCGGTCACTTCAACTTGTTCTTGGGCATTAAGTGATGAAAATAGACTCACGCCAAGGGTTAAAAGACAAACAAACAGTGTTTTAATTGGTTTCAAAAATCTCATTCTATATGTGTTTTTCGTAAATGTTATTTTCCGAAACTACAATAAATTAAGGCGCTTCCCAAAATATGGCTGTTAACTGTACCTTAATGAAAACAGTATGGATTCTACCGTTTGGCCTCTTGGGCCACCCCTTCTGCGAAAAAGGTTTTGGTGGAAAGCCGTATCCCAGCCAAGGTTGGTGCAGGTGATAAATTGTTTGGCTCCGTAACCACAATCGACCTTGCTGCCTCTTTGGATAAAGAGGGACACTAAATTGATAGAAAGTTTATCAATAGTAAAGGTGGGGCCATCATCAGACTTCACAGAGAAGTAGTTGTTGAATTTCCTTTTGAGGTGATTGCCGAAGCGAAATAAACATTATTTTTCCGTTAATAACTTGTTAAGAGCTATGCGTGCATAGCTCTTTTTTTTGTCTATATTGTCAGCACTCAAACAACTTAAACTCAACACGTATGAAGAAATTCTTAATCTTGGGAGTGCTGCTCTTTATGGCACTTACTTCTGCAATTTCACAAGTTACTACCTCAAACATTAGGGGTACAGTACTTGATGACCAACAAGAACCATTATTGGGGGCCAATGTAGTGGCGGTACACACTCCAACCGGAACGCGGTATGGTGCCATTACCAACGAAGAAGGCCGCTATAATCTATTGAACTTGAGAGTAGGTGGCCCTTATGAAGTTACCATATCTTATGTGGGATTTAAAACCAATACCCAAAATGATATTTTCCTCACATTGGGGAAAACTTTCAATTTTGATGTGGTCTTGGTTTCGGACAGTCAACAACTGGATGAAGTGGTGGTCGTTTCCGATCAGTCCGGCACCTTTGGCAGTGACCGCACAGGTGCTGAGACCAGTGTTGGTCGCAGAGAATTGACCCGGTTGCCTACAATTACCAGGTCTACCAATGATTTTACACGTTTGGAACCCACGGCAAGCAATGGATCATTTGGAGGACGAAATGATCAATTCAATAATTTCTCTCTGGACGGAGCCATCTTCAATAACCCATTTGGATTGGATGCCGCCCAACCCGGAGGACAGACGGATGCCAACCCCATTTCCATAGATGCCATTGACCAGATTCAAGTGACCACGGCACCATATGATGTTACCCAATCTGGTTTTACGGGGGCTTCTGTAAACGCCGTTACTAAAAGTGGTACCAATGAATTCTATGGAACGGTGTATGGTTTTTATAGAAACGAAGACCTTACTGGAGGTAAAATAAAGGGTGATGATGTATTCAAGGCAGATTTGAGCCAAACCCAATACGGTATCAGTATTGGAGGGCCTATTGTAAAGAACAAATTGTTCTTCTTTGCCAACTTTGAAAAAGATGACCGAACCGATTTGGGAAGCGCAGGGTTTGTGCCCAACAGAGGAACCGGCAGTATTAACGAATCTAGGGTCCTGGCCTCGGATTTTGAACTAGTCTCCAATATTTTGAGTCAAGTTTCCATCGGAGATGGGCAATTTTACAACCCTGGAAGGTATGAAGGTTTCAATTTTGACCAAGAATCCACCAAAGGTATCTTCAAGTTGGATTGGAACATCAATGAAAATAACAGATTGGCCATCATCTATAATTTTTTGGATGCATCCAAAGAAAAACCAGCCCACCCAACCGCATTGGGCTTTAGAGGGCCTAATCTGTCCACCCTTCAGTTTGAAAATGCAGGATATGAGATCAACAACAAGATTCAGTCCGTTCAGTTGGAATTGAACTCAACACTTTCCGATGAGGCCATTAACAAACTACAGGTGGGCTATACCCATTTTGACGATTTCAGAAATCCAAAGTCAAGCCCAGCACCAACCATAACCTTATTGGATGAAAATGGAAGTTCCAATTACATCATAGCGGGTCACGAACCTTTCTCTATCCACAACCGGTTGGACCAGAAAGTATTTCAGTTGACCAATAACCTTAACTTTTTTAAAGGGGACCATACCTTCACTGTAGGATTCTCATTTGAAAAGTTCGAGTTTGACAACTCCTTCAACTTAGGGGCTTACGGAGCACAAGGGGTGTTTTTTCCAACGGGTTCCATTGCTGATTTCAGAGACCCCAATAACGAAGCTAGTCTAGTAGCCTTTTATCAAGATGCTTTTGATGCTGCAATCGCTGCAGACAATGCTTTAAATACAGCCGGGGAAGGAAACCTGGGAGGATGGGCCTTGGCGGAGACCAATGTAGGTCAGCTCGCCTTTTATGTACAGGACGAATGGAATGCCACGGAAAATTTTAAGCTCACCTATGGAATTCGAGTTGACAAACCGTTGTATTTTGATTCTTCGGATAAGGCCCAAGACGTTATCGATGTGGCTCCCGCCTACGTACCAGATATTCCCTATCAGAACCCTAATAATGGCGAAACAGTCTTCTTTGATTCCACTAAAATGCCTACAGACGATTGGTTGATTTCACCCAGAGTTGGATTCAACTGGGATGTTCATGGCGACAATTCATTCCAATTACGAGGTGGTTCCGGTATCTTTACGGGACGCTTCCCATTTGTATGGCTTGGAAATCAAATTGCCAATCCCAATGTGTTCTTTTATCAAGTGGTTGATCCTAATTTTAAATGGCCGCAGGTTTGGAGAAGTAGTTTAGGGGCCGATTATCGTATGGAAAATGGGATTATAATCACCACAGATTTGTCCTATTCCAAAGATGTAAACGGTCCGCATGTGCAAAACTGGGGACTTTTACCTCCCTCGGAAACGTTGCAAGGGGTGGACAACAGACCCATTTATGCCGCTGATGATTTGATCAATAATGCCTATGTGTTTTCCAACTCGGACAAAGGAAGAATATGGAATGCTGTGTTCAAGGGTCAAAAAACTTGGGATAATGGGCTTTATGCAAGTCTGGCATACAGTTACTTAAATTCAAAGGATGTAAACTCCATTGAAGCGGAGATTACGGGCGATGCCTTTGCGGCCAATGCCGTTTCGGCCAATGCCAATGATGATGTGCTTTCCTATTCCAGATATGGCGATACGCATCGATTTATTGGGGTAATTTCCAAAGTCTTTAAAACAGGAACCACCGTTTCCACCTTTTTTGAATATGCGCAAGGAGGTCGATTCAACTATTTGTATGGGGGTGACATCAATGGTGATGGATCCAGTATCAACGATTTGCTTTACATTCCCACTGCTGCTGAAGTTGGTCAAATGACCTTTAGTGGCGCCGGACAGGCGGAGGCCTTTGAAGCGTTCATCCAACAAGATGATTATTTAAGTGATCATAGAGGAGAGTATGCTGAACGTTATGGTGCGTTGGCTCCTTGGCGTGGTCGGTGGGATTTAAAAGTACTTCAGGATATAAAACTGGCCCCAAAGAACACCTTACAATTGAGTTTGGATGTGTTGAATGTGGGAAATTTAATCAGCTCGGATTGGGGTGTGATCGATATTCCCACCAACCAACAGGTTTTGGGGGTTACTGTGGATGACAATAATAATCCAACCTATACATTTGACCCCAACTTAACGGAAACTTTTAGTTCGGACACCAGTTTATTGTCCAGATGGCAAGCACAATTTGGTGTACGTTATATCTTCAACTAGTTTGGGACAAAAAAATGAATAAAGGCGGTGCATAAGCACTGCCTTTTTTATTTTTGCAGCATGAAATGAGCCAGAGGAATATGAGCTTGATATGAATTTTGAGCGAATTACATCTGACCTTTGAAAAATAGAATACAGCAGATGAAATACAAAAGGCTTTCTAAAGAACAGTTGGAGGAGTTACATCCCGAATTCATTAATTTTTTGGCCACACAGTCCATCACCGCAGCGGAGTGGAAAACCATCAAACAAGAAAAGCCCGAAGTGGCCGAAGAGGAGATTGACGTGTTTAGCGATTTGATTTGGGAAGGCGTACTTTCCAAAGTGGAATATCTGGAAAATGTTTCCGAACGGCACATGCACCTTTTTCACTTGACCGATAAAGAAATGAAACTGCTATCCGTTAAAGTGATGAACCCGGAGATTGACCTGCGCACCAAAGTGGGGTTTGACTGGTTCAAACGGAATTTCCAGTCTGATTTTGTGGAATACCTCACCGCTTCAAAGGCCTATGGAGAGGATAAGAATGCAGACAAGTTTGAAATCATCAAACAAGGTGCGGTCATTACCAAAGGAGAGCTCTACCAGTGGTTTGAGCAGATTATGGAGTGATAAAAACTCAAGTTTAAGAACAAGTTCAAGTACAAAATGTCATTCTGAAAGAGCACTTCGATTGAAGAATCTAATTTTTTTGAGATGCTTCACTTCGTTCAGCATGACATCTATCAATCCTAGTCATTTAGACAGAGCGAAGTATGAGCGACGAGAAATCTCAAATTCGAACAGATTTCTCACATTCGTTCGAAATGACAGCTACCTCACTTAATACAATTAACAAACCCCTTATATTTGCACGAGAATTTAAGATTTCATGGCACAGAAACCATCCATACCCAAAGGAACCCGAGACTTTTCGCCAGCAGAAGTGGCCAAGCGCAACTATATCATCCAGACCATAAAAAAGCATTTTGAAGCCTATGGTTTCCAGCCGATAGAGACCCCGTCTTTTGAAAATTCGGAGACGTTGATGGGAAAATATGGGGATGAGGGAGACCGCTTGATTTTTAAGATCTTGAATTCTGGGGATTTTATTTCTAAAGTGGATGATGTGACTTATAGCTCCAAAAATTCTGCTTCACTGACTCCTAAAATTTCCGAAAAGGCACTCCGTTACGATCTTACGGTTCCTTTTGCGCGCTATGTGGTAATGCACCAGAATGAGATTGATTTTCCCTTTAAACGTTATCAAATACAACCCGTTTGGCGGGCAGACCGGCCGCAAAAAGGGCGTTTTCGTGAGTTTTACCAATGTGATGCCGATGTGGTTGGGGCGGATTCCCTATTACAAGAAGTGGAATTTGTACAACTGTACGATGCCGTCTTCACCGATTTGGGTCTGAAGGGTGCCACCATCAAAATCAATAACCGAAAAATTCTTTCCGGCATTGCTGAAGTCATCGGTGCCAAGCATCTCTTAATAGATTTCACTGTCGCTTTGGACAAACTTGATAAAATAGGAGAGGAGAAGGTTAAGGCCGAAATGTTGGAAAAGGGCATATCTGAAACTGCCATCGCCAAGGCCCAGCCCCTGTTTTCCATGTCAGGTTCGGCTTCTGAACAACTGGCGGAATTAAAAATATTACTCTCCGATTCTGAAATCGGGCAACAAGGAGTGGCCGATTTGGAAGAAATCATTACTACGGTGGAAGCGGTTGGATTACAATCCACAAGCTTGCAATTGGATGTAACTTTGGCCCGAGGCCTCAACTACTACACAGGGGCCATTTTTGAGGTGTCTGCACCAGAAGGTGTTAGTATGGGTTCCATTGGTGGCGGTGGTCGTTACGATGACCTTACCGGTATTTTTGGCTTGAAAGATGTGAGTGGTGTTGGTATTTCCTTCGGGTTGGACCGAATCTATCTGGTCTTGGAGGAATTGAACTTGTTTCCTGACAGTCTGGATACATCTTTGGACGTACTTTGTCTTAATTTCGGGAAAGGAGAAGGTTTGGCCGGTCTCAAATTGGTGTCATCCCTAAGAAAAACTGGGCTTCGTGCCGATTTGTATCCTACGGATACCAAAGTGCAGAAGCAGTTTAAATATGCCGATAAGAGGGGAGTGCCTTACGTAATTCTTTTAGGGGAACAAGAGCTTTCCCAAGGTATTTTTGTGGTGAAAAACATGAAAACGGGAGACCAAAAAGCCTACAACTTGGATGAAGCCGAACAGTTCGCCGAAACCGTTAAAGCCGCTTTTTAATTTCTTTGATGATGGTTTTGTAGTAATCAACACCGTGGGGAACGTATTTCCCGGTATTTGCCATGCCCCAGGTTTCTTCAGCAAATTGGAGTAGGGGAACCAAATCCAAGGCATCCACTTCAGAGTCTTGTTTTGTCAAACGATTTAAGGGCTCTTTCAATTCACTTAAAAACACATGGTGAAATTCGGCATCGGTAAAGTCTTCGGAAATCTTATGTATTGCCTTAAAAGTGGCGATGGGTTCCAAATCCTGTTCGGAAATGGCCAGCCCAACCTCCTCTTCAACTTCGCGTACTGCAGCGGTTTTTATATCCTCTCCCGATGACACATGTCCCGCTACGGAAACATCCCAAAGGGATGGATGCGTATCTTTGTGCTTTCCACGTTGTTGAATGAGTACCCTGCCGTCTTTGGTATACAGCCAAACATGAACGGTAGGATGTAACAGCCCTTTTTGGTGCGCTTCGGATTTTAAACAGGATTCTCCTGTTGGTTTTCCGTTTGCATCCAAAATGTCTACCCATTCATCCATAACACAAAAATAGCAATTCGTCACCCTGAACTTGATTCAGGGTCCCATTAATTTTGGAAAATAGGTATGAGATGCTGAAACAGGTTCAGCATGACAAGTTTTACGTATTGTCATTTCGAAATGAGATACGAAGTATCGATTGAGAAATCTAAAAAAATTAAGATGTACTCAATATGGGTTCAGATTTCTCAGTCACAAATTCCTTCGAAATGACAGATTGAACGGATATTTTTAATCAAAATAACTGAACGTCTCACCCTCTTTGATCGTCAAAAGTGTTTCGTAGATCAAACGGATCACATTTTCAACATCATCCTTGTGTACTGTCTCAACCGTAGTATGCATATAACGTAACGGTAGGGAAATCAGGGCAGAGGCCACACCACCATTGCTGTAGGCGAAGGCATCGGTGTCTGTACCTGTATAGCGGGAAGCTGCCAAACGCTGGAATGGTATTTTTTTGGCCTCGGCGGTTTCCAAAATGCGTTCACGAAGCTTGTTCTGTACCGCTGGAGCATAAGAAACTACGGGCCCCGACCCAATCATGGTCTCACCTTCTTTCTTTTTGTCGATCATTGGGGTGGTAGTGTCATGGCACACATCTGTTACGATGGCCACATTGGGCTTTATGGTCTGGGTAATCATCTCGGCACCTCGCAATCCAATTTCCTCCTGTACTGAATTGGTAATGTATAGCCCAAATGGCAACTCTTTTTTGTTTTCATGCAGCAAACGGGCCACTTCGGCAATCATAAAGCCACCAACCCGGTTGTCCAGTGCACGGCAAACGAATTTGTCCTTGTTCAACACATGGAATTCATCAGGGTAGGTAATTACACAGCCTACATGAACGCCCATTTTCTCCACCTCTTCCTTGTCCTTGGCTCCTATATCGATAAAAATATTCTCAATTTTTGGGGTTTCCTCCTTGGCCTTGTCCCTAGTATGGATAGCCGGCCACCCAAAGACACCCTTAACAATGCCATTTTTGGTATGGATGTTCACCCATTTGGAAGGTGCAATTTGATGATCACTACCTCCATTTCTAATAACATAGAGCAAACCATTGTCAGTAATATAATTGACGTACCAAGAAATCTCATCGGAATGCCCCTCAATAACCACTTTGTATTTTGCCTCAGGATTGATAACAGCAACCGCGGTTCCGTAGGTGTCCGTAATGAAGTCATCCACATACGGTTTTAGGTACTCCATCCAAATTTTCTGTCCTTCCCATTCATAACCCGTTGGGGAGGCATTGTTTAAATATTTTTCAAGGAACGTAAGCGATTTCTCATTGATAATTTTTCCTGCTGCCATGTGATTAATTTAGTCCACAAACATACTAATATTCACTTTTATTTAATAACCAAATCTTACCTTTATCTTTACATTTGGCAAGACTTTTGAGAAATGAACCGGATGAGCCGTACATGCTTTCTTGTTATTTTTTTGGCATTTTATGCATTGGGATTTTCACAGGAAATTGAAAATGATTCTGTGCTGAACCCCAACGATTCCATTACAGATTATTACGTTCGGTTTGAAGGAGATTCCATTCTTCACAGCTCCATTGAACTGGAAGAGGTCTACCTCTTTGGTAAGCTGGATTTTGCTGATAGGAATGAGCGGCTTCGATACTTTATACTACGCAGAAAAACCTTAAAAGTGTATCCGTATGCCAAATTGGCCGCAGAACGTTTGGTGGAACTGAACGATAGTTTGGATCACATTAAAAAAAGACGACATCAACGCCGATATACCCGAAAGGTGCAAAAATTTATTGAGGAGGAATTTTCAGAAGAGCTTAAAAAATTAACCCGTACCGAAGGTCAGATTTTGGTGAAGTTGATTTATCGCCAAACGGGAACAACTGCATTTGATTTGGTAAAAGAACTGCGAAGTGGTTGGCGGGCCTTTTGGTACAATACCACAGCAAGTTTATTTAAAATTAGCCTTAAGGAAGAATTTCATCCTGAAAGCATCCATGAAGATTACCTCATTGAAGATATTCTCCAGCGAGCCTTTGCGGCCAATCAGTTGGAGCGACAGAAATCCGTGCTGGATTACGACTATGCCCAGTTGAGCAACAAATGGAAAAATGCTTCTCCAGAGTCCAAAAATTAGTCCTTGGATTTTTTTCCAAACACCGCATCCATTACAATGTTCACGGACCGAAAGCCTAAATAGATGGCCAAACCGGCAAAGAAGATACCCAAAATCAAAACAGGGATATAAAGAAAATGCTCTTCATTTTTGAAGGCCTGGTAAATTAAAAATGGCCCTAAAAACATAGCCGCCACGGTGTAACCAAACGATTTCAATCCTTTTACCAAAAGTTCCTTATCTGTCCGCCTCATGGGACCAAAGTAGGAATATTAGCTTATATTTAGAGGATATCGCATAAAAATTGACCATGGAACTACTCGTTTTGGGCGTGGTGGTGCTTTTTATCATCATTGCTACGGTAAAGTTTAAAATGCACCCGGTTTTTTCCCTGACTTTGGCCGCTGTGGCTTCAGGGTTTCTTCTGGGACTTACTCCTCAAGACATTATGACCACAATTGTTGAAGGGTTTGGCAAAACACTTTCGGGAATTGGATTGGTCATTGCTTTTGGAACCGTAATCGGAATCTATTTGGAGAAAACAGGAAGCACGCAAGTGTTGGCCAATAGTATTTTAAAAGTGATTGGTTTGAAACGCTCTCCGTTGGCCATTAATTTAGCTGGGTTCGTAATTTCCATTCCTGTGTATTGCGATTCAGGGTTTATTATCCTTTCTTCCTTGAACAAGGCCATCAGCAAAAGAACGGGTATACCGGCAACAGTTTTTGCCATTGCTTTGGCCACTGGATTATATTCAGCGCATGTATTTGTGCCCCCTACACCGGGACCTTTGGCGGCGGCAGCCATTGTGGAAGCCGATTTGGGACTGGTGATGACCTTAGGGCTTTTGGTCGCCATTCCAGTATCCATTTCCGGGTATTTTTGGGCCCGTTTTATTGGCAAATCCCTAAAAGAGGATGAAACGGCTGAAGTTAGGGAAGAAAAGGAAGAAATCCCTTCCACGGTCAAACCCTTCCAAGCATTTTTGCCCTTACTTGTTCCCATTATTTTGATAGCTATGAAATCACTGGTTAATTATCCCACCTATCCTTTGGGAGATGGAATGATGTTCAAGATTTTTGATTTCTTGGGAAGCCCTATTATTGCCTTGCTGGTTGGCGTATTCTTTGCTTTTTCATTGGGCAGGAAAACACCTTCCAAAGAAAAACAGGGATGGGTGGCGGAAGCTTTTAAGCAAGCGGGTGCCATTGTGTTGATTACGGGAGCGGGAGGTGCCTTTGGTGCCATTTTACGGACCATTGATATTGCTTCCATTATTGATTTGGAATCCAGTTCAGGTGTAGGTGGCCTTTTGATTGCTTTTCTGATAGCGGCAGTCTTAAAAACGGCCCAAGGTTCTTCCACAGTGGCCATCATAACTACATCGGCCATTATTGCTCCCTTGTTGGAAACCTTCGGGTTGCTTTCTATCACTGATAAGGCGTTAGCAGTTTTGGCCGTAGGTGCCGGAGCCATGACCGTTTCACATATCAATGACAGTTATTTTTGGGTGGTGTCGCAATTTTCCAATATCAATGTGAAAACTGCATTGCGAGGACATACTTTGGGGACACTTTTACAGGGTATTACCGGTATTTTGATGATTCTGTTGCTTTATTTTGTGACATCATGACCAAAGGTTATTCAATGGTAAGACCCCTTGTAAATTCCTGTACTACGGCAAAATAACCCAGTGCGTAGTCGTTGGGTGGTTCAACATTGTCAAAAATATCAATGTCGTCCTGCCCTGTAATGTCAAGTACATTGCCTCGAACTGTGGCAACAGGTGTCTCAAACACGCCTCCATCTTCCATGGTTTGCTCCACCAACAGGTCCATATAGTTATAAAAATCCTGATTTGCACCCAAAATGCTTACGTTGATGTCCTGTCCTGTACCAAGGTTATCATCATAGAAATAGGAAAACTCAAACTGCTGCCCTTGGAAAAATTGGTCTTCAACAGCTTGAAAATTGCCGAAACCAAAATCAAAGACATAGTAATTATTTTGTCCAAAGGGGTCAGTAAAAGTTACGATCACCTCTGTTTCATCTTCATTGAACAGGGTGTCATCTCCTTGTTGTAAATTATCTATGGGAACTGTAGGCGCATATTCTGTGCGGGCATAGTAAAATTTATCCTGATGTGAAATCTGGAGAACAAATATAGTCCCTGGCTTTGCGCTTTCGGTTCTGATGCGTTGGTCTGAGGAAAAATTGGAGTCGGGGACATATACTCCGGTACCTGGCGCCTCCTCAGCCAATGAGGAAGAGGCAAAGTTTACAAATTCCCCAAATTCGTTGGGAACACCATAAGTAATAACGGCACTTTCAACTTGGGTGGGTGGGTTATCCTCAAAAAAGTTACTTGTTTCCCGCATGCGTATTCTAACATCAATGAATTCTTGGCTTTTGTCCACCCTTATAAGTCCGTCCACGATTAGTCTAGGCTCAGTTTCCGGTAAATCCACATCCACAACATCTTCACACGATGTGAAGAAAAAAAAGGTTCCTATGATAAAGATTACTTTTTTCATTCGCTAGAATCTAAAATTATAGGTTATGGCTGGAATAATTCCAAAAATAGATGTACGGATGGCCTCGTTTCTTCCGGTATCCTCATTTTCCCTAAAGTTGATGGATGCCGCATTTTTTCTGTTGTACAGATTGTAGATACTGAACACCCATTCTGACTGCACTTTTTTGCGTTGGTTCCGTTTTGGGGTCAATATGGCTGAAACATCCAATCTATGGTAGTCCGGAAGCCGTTCTTTATTCCGAAGGCCATAATAGGGCACTGTGATTCCTTCAAACTCAAATTGCCCTACTGGATAGTTGGTGGGCTGTCCTGTCTGATAGATAAAATTGGCATTAAAACTCCATTTCTCGTTTAGGTCATAACTTCCATAAACGGATAGGTCATGCCTTTTATCGTAAGGTGTGTTGTACCATTGCCCTTGATTGATGCCTG
Organism: Muricauda sp. MAR_2010_75; assembly: GCF_000745185.1. Taxonomy (NCBI): domain Bacteria; kingdom Pseudomonadati; phylum Bacteroidota; class Flavobacteriia; order Flavobacteriales; family Flavobacteriaceae; genus Allomuricauda; species Allomuricauda sp. MAR_2010_75. The sequence continues at coordinate 4,098,133 of NZ_JQNJ01000001.1, read as the reverse complement.
TTTCAAGGTCTGAACGGCCTGTGTCAATGCCTAAATTTCTTCCAGGAGTCCGTTGTTCCGATTTTGACCAGGTATAGGCCAACCAACCTTTTAACCGACCCTCATTTTTCCGGATTAGAAACTCCAATCCATAGGCTCTGGCCTCACCATTTAAAATGACCTGTTCTATGGCATTATTTGCAATGAGATTGGCCCCATCAATATAATCTATCCGATTTTTGATATCCTTATAAAAAGCTTCAGTTTCAAAGCTATAATCACCCTCCTTGATATTTCTGAAATACCCCACGGCATATTGGTCCAGTAACTGTGGTTTTACAAATGGGCCGCTGGGAGTCCAAACATCCAAAGGGGTTGGCGAACTGGTATTGGACAATAAATGGAGGTATTGCGCCAAGCGTGTATAACTGGCCTTAATGGAACTTTGGCCCTTAAAATTATAAGAGGCGGATATCCTTGGTTCTAAATTGAGAAATTTTTTTAAGGTTTGGTTTCTTGCCGGATTAATGGTGTCTATGGGTTCCGCTTTCTTATAAACTAGCGCATAAGGGTCGAACACAACAGGGTTATCATTTTCATACACATAGAACTCCTCTTGCCCAAATCTATTAAATTGACTGACCCTTAACCCATACTCCAGACTTAGGTTTTCTGATACTTGATGTTCAATATCAACATAGATGGCATTTTCATTGGCGTATTTTTTGGTAAGCTGTTCTTGCAGAATACCTGAATCGGGACTATTGGGCTTTATTCTCCCAGGATTGAAGACGTAATAGGTGTTGTTTAATCCGTAATTCAGTTGAAATTTATTGTTGATGTAATGCTTCAGGTCATATTTTAGGTTGAAGTTTTGGATTCCAGAATCCCATTCAAATCCCACAAAATCAAGCTCCAAGCCATAAAAATAATCGGAATAGATAACCGATAGGTTGGAAAACAATCTATCTGAAAATAGATGGTTCCATCTAAAATTCCCAACAGCGTTTCCATAGGTGTTCACGAATCTGTCACTTATACTGAACAGGTCGCGTCCAAAGTATCCTGAAAGGAAAATACTGTTTCGCTCATTGATTTTATGGTTGACCTTGGCATTGAGATCATAGAAATAGGCCTTATTGTCCACATCAAATAGGGGAAGGAACAAGTGGGCGTAAGACGCCCTCCCACCTATCAAAAAGGCGGTTCTATCCTTTAAGATAGGGCCTTCCAATAGCAGTCTACTTGCAACGGCTCCTATACCACCGTTCACTTTAAAATCTTTGCTGTTGCCCTCTTTTTGAAATATTTCAAGCACAGAGGAAACCCGTCCCCCGTACCTCGCAGGAATACCTCCTTTGAAGAGTTTTACGTCCTTAATGGCATCTGGATTGAAAACGGAAAAAAATCCAAATAAATGCGATGAGTTAAAAACGGTGGCCTCATCCAAAAGAATAAGGTTCTGGTCGGCAGCGCCACCACGGACATTAAATCCCGATGAGGCTTCACCAGCATTGGAGACACCGGGCAAAAGCAAGAGGGATTTAATAACATCGGATTCTCCCAACACCACTGGAATCTGTTTGATGGTCTGGACAGCCATAGTGTTGACACTCATCTGTGGTTTTCGGATATCCAGACGTTCCACATCATCGGTGACCACAACCTCTTCCAGTTCCTCGGCTCCTTCCAGCATACTGAAATCCCGTTTGGTGTTTGAATTTAGATTGATGGTTTCTCGAACATCCTGAAATCCCAAATAGCTTACCACCACGGTATATTCTCCTTCAGGAAGGGTAATGGAATAAAACCCGTATTCGTTGGTGGTAACCCCGGTATTTATATCAGGAAACGCAATGGTGACCCCAATCAAGGTCTCATTACTGTTGGCTTCTGAAATGGTGCCACTAAGCGTAAACTTTTGCTGGGCTTGGGCAAAAATACCGAAAAGGAGTAGACTAAGGTTTAGGACAAAATGTCTATTCGGCATTTTTTGGATTTTCCTAAAAATACTCATTAAATGCTTCTTGGAAAACCTAAAAACACCCAGTACCATAAATTTAACAGTACTGGGTTTATGTCCTCTTATGCTATGGAATTAAGTATGTTGTTGAGGGTTTCGCTGGGGCGCATTGCTTGGGAAGCCATCTCTGCATTGGGCAAATAATACCCCCCAATATCCACGGGCGACCCTTGGGCATCAATCAATTCCTGGGCAATTTTGGCTTCATTTGCGGATAGGGCTTCATACACTTTATTGAAAGTGGCTTTCAAATCCCCATCTTCGTTTTGATTGGCCAGTTGTTCGGCCCAGTAAAGTGCTAAATAAAAGTGACTGCCTCTTGTGTCCAGTTCATTCACAACCCTGGAAGGAGATTTATCGTTGTCCAAGAATTTCTCGGTGGCTTTGTCCAAGGCATCGGCAAGTACCAAGGCTTTTTTATTCTTGTTCTTTTCGCTGTAGAACTCCAAAGAAACACCCAAAGCCAAGAACTCACCCAAAGAATCCCATCGCAAGTGACCTTCTTCCAAAAATTGCTCAACGTGTTTTGGGGCTGACCCCCCAGCACCGGTTTCAAACAAGCCACCACCGTTCATAAGAGGTACAATGGAAAGCATTTTGGCACTTGTACCCACTTCCAAAATAGGAAAGAGGTCAGTTAGGTAATCCCGGAGAACATTTCCTGAAACGGAGATGGTATCTTTTCCATCCTTAAGCCGTTTCAATGTGAATTTAGTGGCCTCAATAGGGGAGAGGATTCGAATATCCAACCCTTTGGTGTCATAATCTTTGAGATATAGATTTACTTTTTTGATCAATTCAACATCGTGTGCCCTACTTTCATCCAACCAAAAAACAGCGGGATCATTAGTGGCCTGGGCACGACCAACAGCCAACTTTACCCAATCCTGAACAGGGGCGTCTTTTACTTGGCACATTCTCCAAATGTCGCCTTGTTCCACTTTGTGTTCAATCAAGGTTTCACCTGTTGATTGGCTTACAACTTTGACAACTCCGTCGGTTGGAATTTCAAAAGTTTTATCATGCGACCCATATTCTTCGGCTTTTTGGGCCATGAGTCCCACATTGGGAACGGTTCCCATGGTGGCGGGATCAAAAGCCCCGTGCTCTTTACAAAAATCGATGGTGGCTTGGTAAATGCCAGAGTAGCTGCTATCTGGGATGATGGCTTTAGTATCCTGAAGTTTCCCATCTTTATCCCACATCTTACCAGAGTTCCGGATCATTGCGGGCATGGAGGCATCAATAATGATATCACTGGGGACATGAAGGTTGGTAATTCCTTTATCGGAATTAACCATGGCTAAATCAGGTCCATTTTCAATGGTTTTTTGAATGGCACCTTCAATTTCTTTATGTTGATTTTCAGGAAGCTTTGCAATTTTATCATATAGGGTTTCCAGACCATCGTTGGGGTCAACGCCAATCTTTTCAAAAGTGTCGCCGTATTCTTTGAAGAGTTCTTCAAAATACACTTTTAGGGCATGACCAAAGATGATAGGGTCGGAGACCTTCATCATGGTTGCCTTAAAGTGAAGGGACAACAACAGGTGATTTTTTCTAGCGTCGGCAATTTCTTTGGCAAAGAAATCCACCAATGCTTTTTTGCTCATCACGGTAGCATCAATAATCTCACTTTTCTGCAATGCAAGATTGTCCTTTAAAATTGTTGTAGTGCCATCAGCGGCTACCAATTCAATACGAACAGCATCAGCATTGGGCATGGTCAAGGATTTCTCATTGGCCCTAAAGTCGCCATGGGACATGGTTGCTACATGGGTTTTGGAATCTGAAGACCATTCCCCCATGGTATGTGGGTTTTTCTTGGCGTAATTTTTTACGGCTTTGGGAGCTCTTCGGTCTGAGTTTCCCTCACGAAGTACTGGGTTTACCGCACTACCCTTGATTTTATCGTACTTGGCCTTAATGACTTTTTCTTCGTCGTTTTTGGGCTCATCCGGATACTTGGGAAGGTTATATCCCTTCTCTTGCAACTCCTCAATGGCTTCTTTTAATTGCGGAATGGAAGCACTTATGTTAGGGAGTTTAATGATGTTGGCTTCTGGGGTCTTGGCCAGTTCGCCCAAGATAGAAAGGTCATCGGAGACCTTTTGATCGTTGTTGAGATATTCTGGAAATACCGCTGCAATTCTACCGGCCAGGGAAATGTCCTTGGTCTCTATGGTGATGTTTGCAGTTTCGGTGTAAGCTTTTACAATGGGTAGGAAAGATAGTGTAGCTAAGGCGGGTGCTTCGTCTGTTTTAGTATAAAAAATTTTGGCCATTTATGTGTATTTGTTTGAGCGGTGCAAATATACAATTTATGGACGGTGTACTTATAACGAATTTTTCAAAAGTAAGTGGCAATACTTGAAGAATTTCTAAAAAACAAAAGCCATATCCATGTGCGAACATTGATATGGCTTTCTATAAAGGACTAAAAGACTTGTTTTGTGTTGCTACAAAACCGCAATCCGAAGATTGCATCTGTTGCCCTTTAGACGTTTACTCTACTCGATTCATTCAATTATACAACCAAACTCTATCTCGCAAAGTGTCCTGATAATTTCCTAAATCTTATCAAAACGGGAAATTGCTCTCCCATTCGCACATAAAATTTACGAATTCTCCTTGAGGCCCGCCTAAGCGTCTCCTCAATTTGAAATTCCTTTTGTGATCAGTAGTGTTACCAATTAAAAGGGAAATTTTCAGTTTTTAAAGAACGTCAACTTTAAAACCGAAACATGGACTTGACTTGCATCATTTTCATATTTCTTCTACTAAAGTACTTCAAAGAATGAGAAAAACAAATTTTATAACCGATTAAAAATCAACAATGTATGAACCGATGTTATTAACAATTGTTCATAAAAAAAGCACCTCGATCGAGATGCTTTTTTGTTCTGTTTCTGGGAATGGAATTATCCCCTAACTTCTTTGATACGGGCCTTTTTACCGGTAAGACCTCTAAAGTAAAAGATTCTGGATCTACGTACTTTACCTTTTTTGTTTACTTCGATTCGCTGTAATGCGGGCATGTTGATAGGGAAAATTCTTTCTACCCCAACGGTACCGGACATTTTACGAATGGTGAACGTTTCAGTGGCGCCGCTACCTCTTCTTTGGATTACAACTCCTTTAAAGAACTGGGTACGGGTTTTTTCACCTTCCTTGATTTCATAGTAGACAGTGATAGTGTCTCCTGATGAAAATTTTGGAAATTCTTTTTTTGGAACAAATTCGTCTTCAACAAATTTTATTAGGGATTCCATGGTTTATTTTTTAATGTTTAGCAAGACCAACTTTCACGTATCTCGTCAGAGGTTGATTTTGAGATTGCAAAAGTAATGCAATATTTAGAAATAGCAAGGTGTTTTTTGTTTTTTGAACAGCTTAATTCCCTTGTTGCTGTTTTTTTACCTGCTTTGTGGCAAACAACAACAATCCAATGACAAAAAGGATGTAGGGGAGTGGTGTTATAATACTGCCCAAAGCATTGACCTTGACAACTGATTCCGGTCCTTCTTGGGCAGAGAAAGTGGTCAACAATAGAAATCCAAGTGAGACTATAATTGAGAGTACACTTCCCAAAAACATGAGTATAGTGCTCCAATTCCGTTGTTTTGCGAGTAGGATTCCACTGGCCAGTACAGCGATCAGTTTTCCCAAAGAGGTCAAGCCGCCTCCAATCATAAAATAGGCTTCGTAGTTTTCCATAGGATTTATTTTAGTAGGTCCGGTCTTCTTTTCTGGGTACGTTCCAAGGCTTGCTCTTCACGCCATTTCTCGATTTTCGGGAAATCACCGCTCAATAAGATTTTAGGGACTTCCATTCCTTTGTATTCCGAAGGTCGTGTATATACGGGCGGGGCCAATAAGTTATCTTGGAAGGTATCGGTAAGGGCTGAGGTTTCATCATTCAGTACTCCGGGAAGTAAACGAATTACAGCGTCACACAAAACGGCGGCGGCCAACTCTCCCCCAGAGAGCACGTAATCCCCAATGGAAACCTCTCGAGTTACATGCATGTCCCGTACCCGTTGGTCCACACCTTTATAATGTCCGCATAAAATAATAAGATTCTTTTTTAATGAAATCTGATTGGCGATGCCTTGTTTCAGGGTTTCACCATCAGGGGTCATATAAATTATCTCGTCATACTCACGTTCTGCCTTGAGTTGGGAAATACATTTATCAATGGGCTCTACCATAAGCACCATCCCGGCGCCACCGCCAAATTGGTAGTCATCCACCTGTTTGTAGTTTCCTTTGGAATAATCCCTGAGGTTGTGCAGGTGTACCTCGACCAAATCCTTTTCAATGGCTCGTTTTAAAATGGAGGCCTCAAAAGGACTTGTCAAAAGTTCGGGCAGTACTGTAATGATATCTATCCGCATGGGCGTTGATGAAAAGGCTTAGGCTTTTGAATTTCTCCAAAAGTAGTGAATGTAGTCCGTATCGTTTTTCCAATCCAAACGCTCGTATAATTTTTGTGCCGGATTGTCGATTGCCGTTTCCAAGGCCAATCCCTTAAAGCCATTTTCCTGACAATGGGATTTGGCTTGATTCAGTAGTGCTTCCCCAACGCCTTTTTTTCGATGGTTCGGAGATACGTATAAATCGTTCAGAATATAAGAAGGTTGGAGGGATACGGATGAAAAGGTAGTATACAGTTGGGTGAATCCCACGGGTTCTTCATTTTCCAGTGCGATAAAAATCACTGTTTCATTGCGTAAAAACCGCTCTTTTAAAAATTCACGAGCTGCGGTAGGTTCTGAACCCTGTTTGTAGAACACCCGATAGGCATCAAAAAGTGGAACAATGAGTTCCAAATCTGAAACGGTTGCCTTTTTGATGGTCATGGGGTTTGAATTTTAAAAGGCTCCCTTTCGGAAGCCTTGGCTTTACTTTTTCTGTTTGTTCAATTCGTCCTGTAACTGGCGGCTAATCTTTTGCTCACGCTCCAATGCCCTTCGTCTGTGCTGTTCATATTCCTGTTCCAAATCAGCTAAGGCCGTTTTTGCCTGTTGCGTCAAGAAATTACTGTTTCTAAATCGGTAGATAAAGAACAGCAGGAACAACAATAGCGCAAAAATGATGGACCATAGAATAAAATTGTAGGTGCCTTTGCTGACCAAGGCGCCAAAAAAGGAAATACTGTCCTTCTCTTCGGTAACCGTGTTCAACTTATTGGTAGTATCCTGTAACTTGGTGTTCAGATCCTCTATTTCAGCCTTATTGGCAGCAATAGTAGCCGATAGGTCCTTTATGGATTCGTAGGCGGTATTGATGGTGTCAAAGATATTGCTCTTGACTTCATTGAGACTGGCTAGTCGTATCACTTCATAAGGCACACCATTTCCCGACCTGTAATTGGTGGACTTCCGTTCCATTTCCTCAAACTGACCTTTTATGGTCATGTCCTTATTTTCTTCAGTTTCCTCTTGTGCAAAGGATGAAAAGTAGGGTGCAAATAGGGCTAGTGCAATGAAAAATCGTAAATGCTTCATGGTCAATATATTCTCGTAACTAATTTAGATTAAGGGTAGGGCGAAATTACACCAATAAACCTAAAATCAAAAGAAAAACCTATTTACTGGATACGTGTTCCCGCTTTTCCCAAATCATTAATAATAGGTATAACGCCTAACCTTGGCTATATATTTCGCCAATCTTATGACCTGATGCGAATAGCCATATTCATTATCGTACCATATATAAAGGACAACACTTTTTCCATCTGAGGAAACAATAGTAGCCTTGCTGTCATAAATGGAAGGGGCAGAGGTGCCTACAATATCTGTAGAAACCAGCTCATTGCTCAACGAGTACTTTATCTGCTCCACCAGGTCGCCTTCCAGGGCATATTTCTTTAGAATGGTGTTGATGCTCTCTTTTGAGGTCTTATTCTTCACTTCTAAATGAAGAATGGCCAAAGAACCATTGGGCACGGGTACACGAATGGCATTGGAGGTTAGTTTGCCTTTAAGTGCTGGCAGTGCCTTGGCAACGGCTGAACCGGCACCGGTTTCGGTAACAACCATGTTCAGAGCCGCTGCTCTGCCTCTTCGGTATTTTTTGTGCATGTTGTCTACCAAATTTTGATCATTGGTATAGGCATGAATGGTTTCCAAGTGCCCTTTTTTTATCCCGAGGGAATCCTCAACAACTTTTAGAATGGGAGTGATGGCATTGGTGGTACACGAAGCTGCGGAATAGATTTTGGTCTTGTCAGGGTCAAACTCCGTATGGTTTACACCATGCACTATATTGGGAACCTCTTTCCCGGGAGCCGTAAGCAACACCTTGCTGGCCCCTTTGGATTCCAAATGTTTGGAAAGTGATTCTTTGTCCCTAAATGCTCCGGTATTATCAATGATCAAGGCGCTATAGATCCCGAATTTTGTATAATCAATGTCTTCGGGTTTGTTGGCGCTGATAAATTTTACCGTTGTACCGTTTATAATCAGAGCATTGTTTTTGGCATCCACATCCACTGTTCCCAAAAACTGACCGTGAACGGAGTCGGTTTTTAGTAGGGCGGCGCGTTTTTCCAAAACCTCTTGGTTCAATTCCCCTCTCACCACAACAGCCCGAAGACGCAATTGACTACCCCTTCCCGTTTTGGCCATAAGCTCCCTTGCCACCAATCGGCCTATACGCCCAAAACCATAGAGCACCACATCCTTGGGTTTTATTTCCTTGGTCTGCTGCGCATCTTTGAGCTTATCCACAACAAAAGCCTTTACGTTAAGGTGGTTGTTGTCGTCGGAATGGTATTCGTAGGTCAACTTTCCAATATCCAACTTGGCAGGTGGCAGATTAATATCGCTTATAGCCCTTAAAATCTCAACGGAATCAAAAATGGAAATGGGTTTTTGCACAAACTCCCCGGCGTACTCGTGCAGATTTATGATGTCACTGACATTTTTATCAATGATTTGATTTTTGAAAAGTACCACCTCAATGGCTTTATCATACCATAGATCACTGATGATTTTGATGAATTCTGTAGTTGCCTTTCTTCTATCAGCTTGAAAAGCAAGCTCTTTCTCATAGGATTTAATATCTCCCATAGTTGTTTATTTGAATTTGTTTAGTTGTAGTTAGGGCTAAATTAGCTATTTTCAAACGTTTTCGTAAAAGATTATGGGCACAAAAAAACACCCAGGGAAGGGTGTTTTTAAGTGTGTTTTTGTCACTTTTATTAGAAGATTATGTGCTCTTTTTCACCATTTTCATTGATCATGGTAAAACTGGTTCTTCCGTATTGTGAAACTTTTCCGAATTGCTCTTCTGCATCTTCAATGTTGTCTATGTCAGTGTCATTTACCTTAATAATGACCTTGTTGCGCAAATCATATCGACTGTAGCGCTCTGGAACATCAATGATCTTTACTCCTTTGGAAACTCCAAATTTTTTCTTGTCCTCTTTGGAAAGGTTTTTCACCAAAAATCCTGTTGCGGGTAGGAGAACGGTCATTTGCTTTTTAAGGGTAACATTTTTTGTCATGTTCTTGCCGTCCCTGTCTATAATGACTTTTACTATATCTCCAGGTCTTTTGGAAGAAAGATAGCCGGACAATTCAGAGAATTTATGCACTGTGATGTTGTCCACTTGCTTGATGATATCCCCAGACTGCAATCCGGCATCCTCGGCCCCTGATTCCTCGGTTACGTCCGATACATATACTCCTTCCAGGTCATCAACGCCAAGTTCATTGGCCACTTCGGGGTTAAGGTCACCACCTCTAATTCCTAAAAGCCCTTTTTGGACGTTTCCGTATTCCATGATGTCTTCCACCACTTTTTTGGCGGTGTTGCTAGGAACGGCAAAGGCATAACCCACATAAGACCCGGTCTGGGAAGTGATGGCGGTGTTGATTCCAATCAAGTCTCCATTGGTATTGACCAAGGCTCCGCCACTGTTGCCTGGGTTTACGGCAGCATCGGTCTGGATAAAGGATTGACTTCTGCCCAAAGATCTTGCCTTGGCACTTACAATTCCTGCGGTAACGGTTGATGTCAAATTGAAGGGATTCCCAACAGCCAGCACCCATTCCCCGATCTTGGCATTATCAGAATCGCCGAAGGCTAAATACGGAAGGGCGTCCTCTGCATCAATCTTTAATAGAGCAATATCAGATTCCGAATCAGAACCAATGACTTCTGCATCATACGTTTTATTATTGTTCAAGGTAACCTGCAATTGACTTGAGTTGGCAATCACATGGTTGTTGGTCACAATATAACCATCAGGAGAGATGATAACACCAGACCCTGACCCTACTTGAGGAGTTTGTTGGCGTTCAAATCCGTAGAAGAAATCAGATAGGCTACTTGGTCCTTTACTAATGGTCAGGTTCTTTACGTGAACCACGGAGTTTACCGTTTTTTCAGCTGCCAATGTAAAGTCAACCTCATTAATGCCAGCCCCACTGGCCGAAGTTGGCAGATTACTTGTGGTAATGAATGGGGTTTCCTGTTCGGTGGTCACCAATTTATAGTTGTCTTTTTCAAAAAATAATTTGTACGACCCCAGTGTAATTGCGCCTGCAAATACGGACACTAGGAGCAAACTGGCTATTCTCTTCATAATTCGATATTTTTTTAACAATCAGTTTAAACAAAATTAAAAGAATTCATTTTCTGGCTTTGTCGGTTTAACTCCCTTTTAACTGCAAAAAATTCCTTAAAGAATACGCTATATTTGTTCCTTTGTAGCGATTATGAAACTGCAGTTTTTTAAATATCAAGGAACGGGGAACGATTTTGTGATTATCGACAATCGCCAAAATATATTTCCCAAAAACAATACCAAATTGGTCGCCCAACTGTGTGATAGGCGTTTTGGAGTGGGTGCTGACGGTCTGATTCTACTCGAAAATGACAAAATGTCGGATTTTAAGATGGTCTACTACAATGCAGATGGCGGCGAAAGTACCATGTGTGGCAACGGTGGACGATGTTTGGTGGCCTTTGCCCATTTTTTGGGAGTGATTGGAAACAAAACCACTTTTACCGCTGTGGATGGATTGCACGAAGCTACTATTAATGGTGATTTGGTCAACCTAAGAATGGTGGACGTGGATGAAATCCGCGAAAAACCAGCCTATATTTTTTTGGATACGGGGTCTCCCCACCATGTACAACTTGTTCAAGATCTAAAGAATTTCGATGTTTTTAAGGAAGGTGAAAAACTGCGTTACGGGCTATATGGAAAAGCTGGGAGCAATATCAACTTTGTGGAGCAACAAAATGCGGATACCTTTCAGGTGCGAACCTATGAAAGAGGCGTGGAAGATGAGACCTTTTCTTGTGGCACAGGGGTCACTGCGGTGGCCATCGCCATGCATAAATCAGGAAAAACCGAAGCCAATACCGTAAAGATCAGTACGCCCGGAGGGGATTTGTCCATCAGTTTTGAACAAAAAAATGAGCACTATACCAATATCTATTTAAAGGGACCGGCCATTCAGGTCTATAAAGGAGAAATAGAATGCTGACCCTAAAAGGAGAACAAATAAATCTTAGGGCTCTGGAGCCCACTGACTTGGAATTTCTATACCAACTGGAAAATGACACTTCCATTTGGGAAATCAGTGGTACTTTAAAACCATATTCCAAAAAAGTTTTGAAACTGTATTTGGAGAATACCCACAGGGATATTTACGAGGTAAAACAGCTTCGTTTGTGCATCTGTAATGCTTCTGATGAATGCATTGGGTTAATTGACTTGTTCGATTTTGATCCAAAACATGGCAGGGCCGGGATGGGGATTGTAATTGCCAATCCAGAGGATCGGAACAAAGGAGTAGGGGCGGAGGCCATAAAACTCATGTGTGATTACGCTTTCTCTACGCTGAATCTGCATCAGTTGTACGCCAATATTTTGGAAAAAAACAAAGCCAGCATCCATTTGTTTGAAAAAATGGGGTTTGAAAAAGTTGGGGTGAAAAAAGAATGGATACGCACCAGCACGGGATTCAAGAATGAAATCATGTTTCAAAAGATAAATACGAATGTATCTTAAGAAAGTACTTTGGGCAACCGCTATTTTGGGGCTTTTGATCTGTGGGTTCATTGCCTACCAGATTTACAGCGCCATTTTTAGTCCCAACACCCAATTCAATAATGACGAAGCTTTTGTGTACATCACTTCAGATGCTACTTTTTCTGAAGTTAAGGATTCTTTGGAGCCTTTGTTGAAAGATTTGTCCACTTTTGAAGCCGTGGCCCAGCGGAAAGGCTATATCACCAATATTAAAGCAGGGAAATATGCCATTAAGAAAGGGATGAACAACAATGAGATCATCAACACCCTGCGTAGTGCCAATTTACCGGTTGATGTGTCTTTCAACAATCAAGAATCCCTGGCACTATTGGCCGGGCGTGTCTCCGAACAAATTGAAGCGGATAGTATTTCATTGTTGGAAGCGTTCAATGATCCTGGGTTTTTAAATGAAACAAACTTTGATGAGGATTCCAAATTGGGGATGTACCTACCCAATACGTATGAATTCTTTTGGAACACCAATGCAGAGGAGTTCAGGGAACGTATGTTGAAGGAGTACCAGAGGTATTGGAATGAAGAGCGGTTGCAAAAAGCAAAAAGCCTGGATTTAACACCTTCACAAGTCATTGCCTTGGCGGCAGTGGTGCAAAAAGAAACCGCAAAAGTGGATGAACGTCCGCGTGTTGCCGGGGTATATCTCAACAGAATAAGGAAAGGTATTTTACTGCAAGCAGACCCAACCGTCATTTTCGCCATTAAAAAGCAGACGGGAAATTATGATACAATTATCAAACGCGTTCTGTACAGGGATTTGGAGATGGATTCCCCATATAATACCTATAAATATGCGGGTGTGCCACCAGGCCCAATTACCATGCCCGATATTTCATCGATAGAAGCCGTTTTGAACCCAGAAAAGCACGATTATCTCTATTTTGTGGCAGATGTTTCCAACTTTGGTTACCATAAATTCGCCAAGACCTTGGCGCAGCACAACCGAAATAAGGTACAGTACATCCAATGGTTGAATTCCCAAAAGGTTCTTAGATAATACCCTTTACCGTTAATTTTCAGCACTTTAACGGATTTTAGGCCTTATTTAAGAAAATCTTAGGAGCTTTAAACTAACCGTTAACATAACTCCCCCTATATTTGCCGGCCAAATTGATTTTTGATACGTATATAGTATCGAGATCACAAATATGAACATTATGAAAAGATGGATAGGTTTTATACTACATCTTGCCATGATTGTAGTTTTGACGAGTTTTGGTACGTACACCGTAATGAAAAAAGTGAATGTGGAAATTCCAGATTCCTTAAAGGTGACTACGGACTTTGAAACACCCGCTCCCAAGGATTCCCCTGCATTCTCTGGTGAAGCACAGATTACCCCTCCCTTTTTGGGAAAAGCCTATAACGGTTTTAAAGATGCCCTGGCTTTTAAAGAATCCCAAGGAAAATACCATGTGGTGAACACATTGGGCTATTTGGGAAAATATCAGTTTGGGGGAAACACCCTGAATTTGATGGGGGTTTATGATGTGGACACTTTTTTGAATGACCCGATACTCCAGGAAAAAGCTTTTGATGTGAACGTTGCCCGAAACAAATGGATTTTGCGAAGGGATATCAAACGTTTTACGGGAAAACGCATTGGGGGTGTTGAAATTACAGAATCAGGTATTTTGGCTGCCGCCCATTTGGCCGGAGCCGGAAATGTGAAGAAGTACTTGCGATCCTATGGGCAGGAAGATGTTGCCGATGCCTACGGAAGTAGCATTTCATACTACATGAAAAAATTCGCGGGTTACGATACTTCCAAAATCCAACAACGGAAGAATCCAAAAATATAGTGGCAAGGTAAAAGTTAGCTAAAAACCCAGAATTCAGTTCTGGGTTTTTTTATGCCTGAATGATATAGATGGTCGGTCTTTTGTCCAAATCGATTTGGATTTCACTCCATTCGTGGGCACTTTTCGTCTGAATAAATTCGGTAGGCAGCGTAATATCGCAAGCAATACACAATCGGGTACTTTTGTGCAATGTTTTTATGAGTTCCTTGAGCAATTTATTGTTTCGGTAAGGGGTCTCCATAAATATTTGTGACTGTCCCTTTTCCCGTGAAAGTAGCTCCAGATTTTTTATCATCGCCTTACGTTCCTTATTGTCGATGGGCAGATACCCGTTGAACGCAAAGTTTTGACCGTTCATTCCGCTGGCCATCATGGCCATTAAAATGGAGGAGGGGCCAACGAGCGGAACCACCTGTATTCTTTTTTCATGGGCCACCCGAACCACTGAAGCTCCGGGATCGGCAATACCTGGACAACCCGCTTCAGAAAGCACACCAATATCAAATCCGTGAATGCAGGGGTCCAAAAAAGAGGGGATGACCTCTGGTTTGGTGTATTTGTTCAAGCTTTGAATGTGCAGGCTGGGCTGTGGCTTGCTAGGACTTACTTTTTTGATGAAACGGCGCGCAGTCTTTTCATTTTCCACAATATAGTGGTCAATCTTTTCAATGGTTCCCTTAAGGGAAATGGGCAATACCTCCAAGGGAGCATTGTCGCCCAATGTTGTGGGAATCAAGTACAATTTCCCCACCACCAAACCAGGTTTAGCTTGTTCCTGCGTTTCTTCCATAGGGTCAATTTAGTTTTTTCGCAATTGCCTCACAAGCTAGATCGATCATTTGATACACATCTTCAAAACCTTTCGTTCCACCATGGTAGGGGTCAGGAACTTCTTGAATGCCGACATTGACTTCGCTCAATAAAAGCTTTATTTTCTCAGCTTCTTGTTGGTTGTGGGCCAAATTGGCGATGTCCGAAAAGTTGCTCCGGTCCATCACGTAGATCAAATCAAACTCCCTAAAATCCGCTCGGGAGAACCGTCGGCACTTTTGAAAGCTAATATCCAATCCGTGTTTTCGTGCCACGGCAACCGATCTTGGGTCGGGAGGATTCCCTACATGATACCCCGCAGTGCCAGCGGAATCCACAAAAACGATATCGGAATCCACTTTGGATTGTAGAATACCCTCGGCCAATGGTGACCTGCAAATATTGCCCAAGCAGACCATCAAAACTTTGGTTTTCATTAAAAAGAGGGGTTAAGAGAACTTTTTGTTGAGGTCCTCTATATATTTTCTGAATTGTTTATCGGTTTCAGCAAGATTGTCCACCGTTTTGCAGGCATGAAGCACCGTAGCGTGATCACGCTTTCCAATCTGTGAACCAATACTGGCCAATGAGGCCTTGGTAAATTTTTTGGCAAAGAACATGGCCAACTGTCTGGCCTGTACAATATGTCGCTTACGGGTTTTGGATTGAAGGGTTGCCACATCCATCTCAAAATAGTCAGAAACCACTTTTTGAATGTAGTCTATGGAAACCTCACGCTTGGTGTTCTTCACAAACTTTTCGACTACTTGCTGTGCCAATTCCAGGGTAACCTCACGCTTGTTGAACGAAGATTGTGCAATCAATGAGATAATGGCACCTTCCAGTTCGCGAATGTTGGTCTTGATGTTCTTGGCCACATGGTCAATAATATCTTCGGGCATTTCCACACCATCCCGATACAATTTGTTCTTCAAAATGGAAACACGGGTCTCATAATCAGGGCTTTGCAATTCGGCGGAAAGCCCCCATTTGAATCGTGATAGTAATCGCTGTTCAATATCCTGCATATCCACCGGAGCTTTGTCCGAGGTCAAAATAACTTGCTTGCCATTTTGGTGCAGATGGTTAAAAATGTGGAAGAACACATCCTGGGTTCCAGACTTACCGGACAGGAACTGCACATCATCAATAATGAGCACATCTATCAATTGGTAAAAATGGATGAAATCGTTACGGGTATTCTTCTTTACCGATTCTATATATTGTTGGGTGAACTTCTCCGCAGAGATATAGAGCACCGTTTTTTCAGGATATTTATCTTTGATTTCCACCCCAATGGCATGTGCCAAGTGTGTCTTTCCAAGACCAACGCCTCCAAATACCAACAGCGGATTAAAGGATGTTCCGCCCGGTTTGTTGGCCACCGCCATTCCAGCAGAACGGGCCAATCGGTTGGAGTCTCCTTCCAAAAAATTGTCAAAATTATAATTGGGATTTAACTGGGATTCAATTTTAATGTTTCGAATACCAGGAATCACAAAGGGATTTTTTAGCTCGGGACTTTTGGAGGTAATGGGTACATCCAATTCCTGAGGTCCTACAGCGGTACGGTTAGAGCTTGGAATCTGCTCTGTGAACGGTTCCTTGTTCCCGTACTTATTTTCCATTTTTATAATATAAATGAGTTTGGCATTGTTTCCCAATTCCCGGGTCAAGGCCACCTTTAAAAGTTTTACATAATGCTCTTCAAGCCACTCGTAAAAAAACTTGCTGGGCACCTGAATGCTGAGCGCTTTGTCTGTTAACTTGATGGGCTTGATAGGTTCAAACCACGTTTTGAATGCCTGCGGTTGGATGTTATCCTGGATAAAAGCCAAACAGTTGTTCCATACGGAATTAGCAGTAACACTCATGAAGTTTTTCCTTGTTTTTGTTGGTTAGGTCAACGTTTTAGATTAAACATCCAGGGGGTATACAGATGCCTATTGGATGCGACAAATATGTGAACAAATCTTTTAAAAAAAAAATCAATTTGCCATTGAATGTTCTGTTTTTTTTTCGCATGTTGTCTGTATTTCAACCAGGACATTAAATATATAATTTTTCAGTTAAAAATTGGATCTAAATTCATATTCTTTTCGTGTGCGTTATGCAGAAACCGACCAAATGGGTGTGGTTTACCATGGTAATTATGCACAATACTTGGAAATGGGCAGGGTAGAGTGGTTACGGGCCTTGGGAGTCACTTACAAGAGCATGGAAGATAATGGGGTTATGCTGCCCGTAATATCGTTGCACATTGACTACAAAAAGTCTGCACTATATGATGATTTGATAACCGTGGAAACCCAGTTAAAAAATAAACCAATGGTCAAAATTGAGTTCGATTATAAAATTTATAACGAATCCAAAGAACTTTTGGCTACAGCCCACACGGTTTTGGCCTTCATGGATAAAAAAACCAATAAACCTATTCGTTGCCCAGATTATATTTTGGAAAAGCTGGATTCTTAGTAGTCAGTGGTCAGATTTCAGTTACGGGGGTATTGCCACCCGTCTCTCCCTAATTGCTCACTGTTTTTTGGTTTTAAACCTGAACTTGAGCTTGAGCTTGAGTTTGAGCTTGCCCTTGCCCTTGCCCTTGTCCTTCACCCATTCCCTTTCTTCATAATACCTACATCCTGCATTTCCTCAAACAATTGATGCGTCTCAACTGCTTCGCTTAACCGTACCGAAATGACCAACTCACAATCCATTTCCATTTTTTGGGATATGATGTTCAAATTTTTTTGTTTGATCGTTCGCATCACCTTGTCCATTTCTGGATATCCAAATTGAAGTTTGAATCGGGATTCAACTACTCGTTCCACAATCTTGGCATCTTCGAAGGCCATTTGGGCCGCAGTACGGTAGGCCTGAATCAGGCCGCCGACCCCTAATTTGGTACCACCAAAGATTCGGGTAACGGTTACCAGTACATTCGTCACATCAAAAGATTGAATTTGCCCATAAATGGGCATTCCAGCCGAATTGTTGGGCTCCCCATCATCATTGGCGCGGTAGGAACGATCTTGTTCCCCCAACTGCCAAGCATAGCAGACATGGTTGGCGGTATGGTGTTTCTTCCGAAGTTCTTCAACAATTGGTTTTACCTCTTCCTCTGAAGCAATGGGAAAGGCTTGGGCGAAGAATTTACTTTTCCGGTCCTTGTACAGGATTTCTTCTGAAGGTTTAACAATGGTTTTATAGACATCTTCTTTTTGCATCAAGACAAAACTACCTATTCAGATTGAGATATGTGATGTCTGTATATAAATCGGAAGTCAGGGGTAAGAACTCAGATAATATTATTGATTAGCGATAATTATTTATTGTCAATTGGTATTAGAATAGCGCTACCAATATGATGCTCAAAATAGCCAAAGCCACTCCGCCCCAGTTTTTCGGACTCAATTTTTCCTTAAAAAGCAAAATGCCCATTAGGGTGGATAACATGACAATGGCCACATTGTTCAAGGTAAAAATAGCCGCACTGCTCAACAAATCTGAACGCAAGGCGCGAATAATAAAATAGATGGAAAAATAATTGGGAACTCCTAATGCAATCCCGCCCAAAATGTTCTTAAAGTTGATTTTGAGCGGTTTTTTTTTGGAACGTATACCTATAAATAGAACTCCCGATAACGCAGCACAACCAAAAATCATGGATGAAAAAATGGGAACATCCTCATCCGTCAAGTGCAGCTCCTCAAAATATTTGATGCTGGTGTCAATAATCCCCGAACCCAGAAACACCAAAAAGGGAAGCAACAGGTCTTTTCGATTAATGACGATATGTTTTTCTTTTAATGAAGCCAAGTACACAGCCACCAAAGCTAATGTAATCCCGATTACCTGAATCCAGGTTAAACTTTCATTATACAACCAGATTCCAAAAATCACTGGGATTACCAAAGACATTTTAGTGGCCACCGAGGCCACTGAAACTCCTGCCACTTGGGCGGTCTTGGCCATAAGGTTGAAAATCGTAATAAAAAGAACCCCCATTAAAATAGGCCCCCAAAACCATGAGGTGTTCACCAATTGACGTACTTCTACAGAACCTTCATAGAGGAAAAAACCAGTGATGCAGGCCACCATATAATTGACGACAATGGCATATAGCGTTTGCACCTTGTATACATCGTACAGTTTAAAGACTACAAAAATTAGGGTGGAACTAAGAACGCTAAGGGCCAGGGCTATCATTTATAGAAATCGATTAAGTTGCATAACATCTTCTTGACCCACTTGAAGGTTCCAAACATGGATTCCCAAACTGGCGGCGGCATCAGTATTGTCTTTTACATCATCCACAAACAAGGTTTCATGGGCGGATAGTTGGTTTTGTTCCAATACAAATTCAAAAATCTCAGCATCAGGTTTTCGCATGCCCATTTCATAGGAAAGATAAAACATCTCAAACGCATTTTTAAACCGATTGAACCGTTGCATTCCCATCTGCTCTTTTACATATTCTATATGGAGGTCATTGGTATTGCTGAGCAAAAAGAGTCTGTATTCATTTTCTTTCGCCAGATTTTCAAGAAAGGTCAACCGCTCTTCCGGGAAATCGAGCAGAATAGCATTCCAAGCGTTCATCAAATCCGCTTTCTGGGCCATGGGAAATTGAAGCGATACCAGATCTAAAAAATGTTCGGAGGTCACCAATCCCTTTTCGTATTCTTTAAACAAACTATCCAATTCTGGGGTAATCCCGGTAAACCCAAATTTCAGCATTTCCCGAGCTGTGGCCGGTTTGTCCAAATTGATGAGTACATCGCCAAAATCCAGAATAATGTTTTTAATCATGGGTATAGATGGATAACGTGTCCGATAAAATTGATTGTTTGCTCTGAAGCTTTGCTTGGATATGGGGAGCAATGATGCCTTTTTCAAAAAAAATTTGCGCCTTGAAAATTCGGGCTTCATCCCATAGATCTTCATCAATAAAGGTTTGAAGCATCCGCGAACCTCCCTCAACAAGTACACTGGTGATGGAATGCTTGCGCAGCACCTCACAGATTTGTACGGCCACTGGTTTTGCAAAATCGATTACTTCGTAATCAACACCATCCACATATTTTGATGCGTCCCTTGTTTGGGTCAAAATCAATGTCTTGACAGACCCGTCCATCACATAAAAATGAGAACCAATTTTTAGGTCTTTGTCCAGAACCACACGAATAGGATTTTTACCTGCCCAATCTCGAGTGTTCAACTTTGGGTTGTCTTCCAGCACAGTTTGGGTACCCACTAAAATGGCTTGTTCTTGACTCCGCCATTGGTGCACCAGTTGTTTGGAGTAGGGGTTGCTGATCCAAAAGGGCTCAGGGTTGGATTTTCTTATTTTTGGGTCTGGGGCGATAAATCCATCCTCGGTCTCGGCCCATTTTAATATAATGTATGGGCGCTTTTTTTCTTGAAAGGTTAAAAATCGTTTTAAATGGTTTCGGCATTCATCCTCAAGAACACCCACTGTGACTTTGCACCCTGCCGCTTCCAGTTTTTCTATACCCTTTCCGGCCACCTTATCATGTGGGTCCTTAATGCCAATGACCACTTCAGGAATATTGTTTTTGATGATCAAATCAGCACAAGGCGGTGTCTTGCCAAAATGTGAACACGGTTCCAAGGTAACATATAAGGTAGCTTCATTCAATAAACCTTTATCCTGCACCGAATTGATGGCATTTACCTCGGCATGCGGGCCACCGTATGGACTGGTAAACCCTTCGCCAACAATTTTTTCGTTGTGAACAATTACGCAGCCCACCATGGGATTGGGAGCGGTTGTGCCGAGCCCCTTTTTGCCCAGTTCAATGCTTCTGAGGATGTATTTTTGATGTATATTCACCCCGCAAAAATAGAACAATAAACGCAACATGAAGGATATGGTGATTCGTGAAATCACACCTGAGGACAACGTCCAAGTGGCCCAAGTGATTCGAAAAGTTTTTGAAGATATGGGCATAGCCAAAGTGGGGACGGCCTATGCTGATAAAGCCTTGGATGATATGTACACGGCTTATGATGTGCCCAAAGCCACCTATTTTGTGGTGGAACACCAAGGGCGAATCATTGGCTGTGCAGGAATTGCCCAATTACAGAACTATGAAGGCAATGTCTGTGAACTGCAAAAAATGTATTTTTTGGAAGAAGCTCGAGGCAAGGGTTTGGGGTCACAGATGATTACCGTCTGTTTGGAAAAAGCCAAGGAATATGGTTTTGAGGCTTGTTATCTGGAAACCATGCCCTATATGAAGGCCGCCCAAAAGCTCTATCAAAAAAACGGTTTTGACTATATAGATGCGCCCATGGGAAACACAGGGCATTATTCTTGTCCGGTTTGGATGCTTAAAAAATTATAATGCTGCTAAGGGAAATCAAGAATATATTCCATAAGGAGCTGGATACTTTGTTTCCAAAAGAGGAGGTCGATGCCTTTTTTTACCGATGTGTGGAACACAACTTAAAACTGGAACGGTTTGTTTTGGTGGTGCAACCCGAACTCACTTTGAGCAAGGATGAGGAGCAACCTTTGTTTGAGGCACTCTCCCAATTAAAACAAGAACGACCCCTACAATATATTTTAGGGGAGGCCCATTTTATGGATTTGGAATTAAAGGTCAATGAAAGCGTATTGATTCCCAGACCCGAAACCGAGGAATTGGTGCAATGGATTTTGGATGATGTCGACGCTGAGCGCAGCCGAAGCGTCATTTCGACTCCGTTCAATGACCACAACTTGAAAATCTTGGACATCGGTACAGGAAGCGGCTGTATAGCCATCGCATTGGCCAAGCATCTTCCGCAAGCAAAAGTGTTCGCGCTGGATGTTTCCAAAAATGCCTTGGAAGTGGCTCAGGAAAATGCCAAAAGTAATCAAGTAGACATCACTTTCATCCAACAAGATATCCTTGAACTTGGTCCTGAACTTGGTCCTGAACTTGGTCCTGAACTTGATTTTGATATCATCGTCTCCAATCCACCCTATGTGAGGGAATTGGAAAAGGAAAAAATCAAAAAAAATGTAAAAAAATACGAACCTGGTACGGCGCTTTTCGTACCTGACGAGGACCCTTTGTTGTTTTATCGTGCCATAGCCCAATTTTCCAAAGCCAACTTAGAGAAAAAGGGGAGCTTGTATCTGGAAATCAACCAATATTTGGGAGCGGAAACCAAAGCCCTTTTGAAAGCCCATAATTTTTCGGAAATTGAACTCAGAAAGGATATTTTTGGCAATGATCGGATGCTTAAGTGCAAAATGTAGTAAATGAAAAGTATAGTAGTTTTTTGTGCAAGTAGCGAAGGAAACGACATTCAAATTGTTGACAGGGCTTATGAATTGGGAAAAACTTTGGCAAAACAGGATAGAACTCTGGTTTATGGTGGTTCCAAATTGGGTTTAATGGGAAAAGTGGCCAATGGAGCACTGGATAACAACGGAAAGGTGATAGGTGTGCTTCCCAATTTTTTAAAATCCAAAGAAATCGTGCATGATCGCGTACCGGAAATGATCATAGTGGACAGTATGCATGAGCGCAAAATGAAAATGTATGAGCTCTCGGATGGGATAATTGCACTTCCGGGAGGTTTTGGCACATTGGAAGAATTGTTTGAGATCATTACCTGGGGACAGCTTGGATTGCATCAGAAACCAATGGGCATATTAAATGTGAATGGTTTTTATGATGAATTATTGGCTTTCTTGGACACCATGGTCGTCAGGGAACTCCTTAAAATTGAAAACCGAAATATGCTTCTGGTTGATGACTCGTGCAGGGGGCTGTTGGAACAAATGGAATCCTATCGACCAGTAACAACTCCAAAATGGATTAAAAAAGAACATACCTGATAGATGACCAACATCAAAGAAAAAATAGAATCCCTGCGGGATGAACTTCGGGAGCACAACTATAAATATTATGTGCTGGACCAGCCTTCAATAACAGATTTTGAGTTTGATATGAAACTCAAGGAGCTTCAGAAATTGGAGGCAGAACACCCTGAATTTTACGACCCCACATCGCCGACTTTGCGCGTGGGTGGCATGGTGACCAAGAACTTTGAGACGGTGGCGCATGAACACCGCATGTACTCTTTGGAAAACTCATATTCCAAGGAAGATTTGGAGGATTGGGAAAAACGTATCCAACGTATTTTGGGTGATGTTGCCGTGGAATTCACATGTGAGTTGAAATACGATGGCGCTTCCATCAGTCTCACCTATGAAGATGGACAACTGGTGCGAGCGGTTACCCGTGGCGATGGCTTTCAGGGAGATGATGTGACCAACAATATTAAAACCATAAAATCCGTTCCCTTGCAATTGAAAGGGGACTACCCACCAAAATTTGATATCCGTGGGGAAATTATTTTAACCTTGGAAGGTTTTGCCAAAATGAACCAAGAGCGAATTGAAGCTGGGGAAGACCCCTATATGAACCCCAGAAACACGGCATCCGGAAGTTTAAAATTGCAGGACAGTGCCTTGGTGGCCCAGCGTCCCTTGGAGTGTCTGCTATACAGTATTGCTGGAAATAATTTGGGGATTTCCTCCCAATTTGAAGTCTTGGAGAAAGCACGCTCGTGGGGTTTTAAGGTTCCATCCGTGGCCAAACTTTGCAAGAGTATGGAAGAGGTGATGCAGTTTGCGGATTATTGGGACGTCCATCGCCATAATATGGCCTTTGAAACCGATGGGGTTGTGGTAAAGGTAAACAGTATTCAGCATCAAGAGGAGTTGGGCTATACAGCCAAGTCACCCCGATGGGCAATGGCCTATAAGTTCAAGGCAGAACAGGCAACTACGGTGTTGAACGAAATCACCTACCAAGTGGGGCGTACCGGGGCCATTACCCCAGTGGCCAACTTGGAGCCCGTGCTCTTGGCTGGAACAACGGTAAAGCGCGCCTCTTTGCACAATGCCGATCAGATAGCCAAGTTGGATGTTCGTGTTGGGGACACTGTTTTTGTGGAAAAGGGCGGCGAGATTATTCCTAAGATTATCGCAGTGGATTTCACCAAACGCCCTGTGGATTCCGTACCCACAGAATACATCACCCACTGCCCTGAATGTGGTACGGAGCTGATTCGGAAAGAAGGGGAGGCACAGCACTTTTGCCCCAACGACACAGGGTGTCCAACTCAGATTACAGGTCGAATCCAGCATTTTATTTCCAGAAAGGCCATGGATATTGAAGGTATGGGAAGTGAAACGGTGGAACTGCTGTTTAAGGAAGGGTTGATTTCCAATTATGCCGATTTATATACGTTGACCAAGGAACAGGTGATTCCGTTGGAACGCATGGCAGAAAAATCCGCTGAAAATCTGGTGAACGGCGTAGCGGCTTCCAAAGCCATTCCTTTTGAACGCGTCCTGTTCGCATTGGGCATCCGATATGTGGGGGAGACAGTGGCCAAAAAGTTGGCCAAAGCCTACAAAAATATTGATGCATTGATGGCCGCAAGTCATGAGGAATTGGTCCAGGTGGATGAAATAGGAGAACGCATAGCCGATAGCGTGATCAAGTTCTTTTCAGAACCCAGCAATTTGGAAATTGTGGACCGTTTAAAATCCTACGGATTGCAATTTTCGCTCTCTGAAGCGCAATTGGAAAACCAGACCGACAAGTTAAAGGGGCAAACCTTTGTGGTTTCCGGGGTTTTTGAAACTATCAGCAGAAACGACCTCAAAAAATTGATAGAGGACAATGGAGGCAAAGTAGCGTCTTCCATTTCTTCGAAAACATCCTTTGTAGTGGCTGGAGACAATATGGGTCCCAGCAAAAAGACCAAAGCGGAGAGCTTGGGGATTCCCATTATTTCGGAGCAGGAGTTTATGGAAAAGTTATAATTTTAAAGAGTTATGGATTTTCTTGGCGGATATGACAAATTAGTGACCTACATAATGATTGGTTTTGCCACACTTTATGTAGCAATTGAAGTACTGCTCAATTTAAATGAAGCCGAAGAGGATACATCCAATGTCATTCTTTTGAAAGCAGCACAGAGAAAGCTTTTCTTTATTCCCTTTGCTTTAGGGGCGATTCTTGGTCATTTGTTTTTGGGTACCGAGGACCCTAACTATAGCATGTCTAATTCCATGTATCCTGTGCTTATTCTTTTTGGTACAGCCCTTTTGAGTATTGGCATTGCTTACCTTTTGCGTCTCGACAAAAAAATCCCGATTTGGATTTTAAGTATTTTATTGGGTCTGGGACTTTTGTATGGACATCTTTTTTGGTCAATGAATTATTTGGAGGTGTTATGATACGTTTTGATATCAAAAAGAATGAAAAGTCCATTAAAATAGCCAAGATTGTGGTGGCCTCTATTTTGGGACTTATGGTATTGGCAGATATTATTTTGGTTGCTGTCGGGATATCCAATTCAGAAGTTCCTACTTTCAGCAGGGTTATTGAAGAAAACAGAACAGGGCTAATATGGTTGAACTTTTTGCTGGGTGGACTCGTTTCCAAAATTTTTTACAATAGAAAAGTTGAGGTAAAGCGGAAAGAAATTTCAGGTGTTTTTGCTTTTATGGCCGTGATTGTAATATTGGGTGTGTTGGGCCAATTACTTCCTGAAAAGTTGGATAATTCTGTACACTTTGCTATTATGATAGCGGGAGGTTTAATGGCCCATTTTGCTTGGCCACAATTTATTGTACATGAATCATCCACATAGCTTTTCGGCTTTTATGGAAACATTGAATGCACAGGAGCCAAACCCTGAATGGCCTTCTGCTTTACAGGCCTTATGGTACGATGCCAAAGGGGATTGGGAGGCTTCCCATGATATTGCGCAGGACATCCATACTACCATGGGCAGTTGGATTCATGCCTATCTACACCGCAAAGAAGGCGACAAATGGAACGCTGGATATTGGTATAGACAAGCGGGAAAACCGTTTCCAGAGTATTCGTTGGAGGAGGAACTGCAGGTTTTGGTAAATTCAATTGTCAATGGGCAATGAACAATTGACAATAAACTACTACCAAACACCAGATTATTCAAAGGTCTAACTCTCCAATCGCCCATCCCCAATAAGCAAATAAAAGAATGTGCCTTTGTGCCAATTCATGCCATTTGCGTAAAAAAAACAAAGGGATGCTGCACTAGATTCAAAATAACGGATTCCTTAATCCAAACTCCTGAACCTAAAACCCTTCACCCATTAACCATAAACGGTAAAACTGGCGACTTGTACGTCAACCCATACAGGACATCCGTCAATTCACTTCTACAAGTTCTAAAAGGTTTTTGCTACTTACCGTCTTGTAACCAAAAAAGTTAAGTTATGAAACAAAGAAAATTGCTGGCCTTGGCGCTTTTTGCCATGGCTTTTATGATTTCCTGTAGCAAGGACGATGGCCCATCAACGCCAGAGACAAAGGCACCAACAATAACAAGTTTGTCAAAATCCTCTGGACCCGTGGGCACAGTTTTCGAGATCAATGGTACGAATTTTAGCCCCACACTCTCCAAGAATACCGTAAAAATCGGAGCCGTCATCGCAACGGTATCCGCTGCCACGACCACCAAGATCACCACTAAGGTGCCCCAAGGTGCCATTACGGCCAAGGTAAGTGTTACCGTAGGGGGAAATACCGCCACTTCCACGGACAAATTTACCGTTACACAGCCACAGGCCACCAACAAGGCTCCTACCATTACAACAACGAGTCTTTCAGCTGCCGAAGACCTTCAAAGCGGTGCTGAAGTGGGCCAAGTGGACGCCACCGACGATGATGGGGATGCCCTAACCTTTTCCATGACCGATGAATCCGGAACTTTTGTGATGGATGCTACCACAGGGACAATAAGCCTAGACGAAGGCAAGACCTTGGACTTTGAAACCATTCCTGAGTATATGGTAACCTTAGGTGTTGCTGATGGAAAAGGCGGTACGGACAGCCAAGAGATCACAATCACCATAACCGATGTGGACGAAAGTTTGGCAGCAGACTCTACTTCTTTTGTCACCACTTGGCAGACAACTACAGACAATGAGAGCATAGAAATTGGGGTGCACAATGGCCTTACCTATAACTATATCATAGAATGGGGGGATGGTGTCACTGAAGATATTACCGAGACTGCCAACCCAAAACATGAGTATGTCACCGCAGGTACCTATACGGTTGCCATAAAGGGATTATTCCCTGCCATACGGATGAGTGAAATTACCGATGGCGCGTCCAATAATAAATTATTAAGCATTGAGCAATGGGGCACCAACCCTTGGGTAACGATGTTCAATGCTTTTAGTGATTGTAATAATGTGATACTAAATGCTACGGATGTCCCTGATCTCTCTCAGGTAACCTTTATGAGGAACATGTTCAAGAATTGTTTTGGATTAGGTGACCCAGACCTAAATGGGTGGGACACGACCACAGTTGAGGATATGGCCGGCATGTTCTCCAATACAGCTTTTAATGGAAATATTGAGCAATGGGATGTCAGTAATGTCCATGATATGTCAAATATGTTCTCTGGAGCTACTTTGTTTAATGGGGATATCAGTGGTTGGGAAACAATCAATGTTACCGATATGGCTTTTATGTTCTCCGGGGCCACTTCGTTTAATGCTGATATCGGTGGTTGGAAAACGGACAATGTTTTTGGTATGACTTCAATGTTCTCTGGAGCCTCATCTTTTAATCAAGATATCGGTGGTTGGAAGACGGGTAACGTTTTGGGTATGACTTCAATGTTCTCTGGAGCCACCTCCTTTAATCAAGATATTAGTGGTTGGGACACGGGCAATGTTTTCAATATAAGTGGAATGTTCTCTGGAGCCACTAGCTTTGATCAAAGTTTAGGTGCATGGAATATAGGTTTGCTTTCAAATATGCTAGATATGTTGGATAATTGCGGCATGTCCCCAGAAAACTATTCGGATACCTTGATCGGTTGGGCGGCAAACAATCCACCACAAGATGTGAATTTTGAAGCAGAGGGGCTTCAATACTTGTGCATAGCCAGCGATGCACGAGACGCATTGCTAAATTTAGGATGGGATATAAATGATGGTGGTTTGGCAGAACTTTGTCCTTAAATAAATAACATCAAAGTTTAAAATGCACCGCAGGGCTTTTTGTTCTGCGGTGTTTTTAACTCCCCTCTCGAGAGGGGATAGGGGTGTGTCATAACAATTTCCAATCAATAATGGACAAATTCCAATAGTTCAACATACAAAACATTTGCGCTAATTTGCGTAATTCATTCTAGTAGTAGGTAGCGAGTTAAACGAAATCAGCTTTATAGATAATCCACACAAAAATGCCGGACGAGCCGGCATTTCTATTCATTGTTGGATAGTGTTTGTTACTGCTTATAAATTTTCACTACTTCATTGGAGTTATCGTCATACGTTAACTGAAGGAAATACAATCCAGATTTACCCCTGAAGCTCGATAGATCCAAAAGGGCTTGTTTAGAACCGTCAATTTTCCCTTTGGGGACCTTATAAGTATATCCCGAAGTATCGGTAATTACAGCGCTTTTAATGGAGCGTCCTTCCAAGAGGGTTACATTCACACTATTTGTGAACGGATTTGGATAGAGAGCTACCACATTTTCGGCAGCGGCCAATGGATCATCACCGTCATCCGCACTATCATTTGGATTTTCTTGGATTTCACGATTAACCTTGCCATTCCAGCCCATATCATCAAAAATAGCAAGTACAATAGGGCCTGGGCTATCAAAAGCAACCCCAGTGGACAAAAATGGAACCATGAGTCCGTTGGTGCCACCAGCATAAGTGACATAATCCAAGTGGGAATAACTGGAGCCAGGTAACCAAATATCTGTTAGACCCGGAATTTCACCAAAAATATCAGAGTCCAAAATGGTAAATACTTGGGCTCCTTTTCCTTGGGTGGCACCTTGGGTATTAGGTCCCTTTGCGGTCAATGGTCCAGACAGTAGAACATCTCCCAATTCGGTGCTGAAATTGGCGTATTTGTTTTCTTTTAGGATGGACTTTCCATCCGCAGAATGGGCCAAACGATCGTAGATGGCAGGAAATACGGGGTTTGGAATTCCAAAACCGTAGTCTCCAACGCCTGCTTCGTTGTCCACAAACAAAGACCCAAAGAAGCCCAATCCGTGACCAAGCTCATGAAGCACTACGGACTTAAAGTCGTACATTCCTGTGGGTGTATTGCCATCCGTGCCATAGTACCAGTTTGGAAAAACAGTGCTAAAATTGGCCACAATGTCATAAGTGGTAGGACTCAGGTCTTCGCCTGTGAGTTTGTCCGCTAGGGCATCGCCAAACCACGTATTGCGTTCCAAGCCGGGGGCATTGGCAAAAATACTGGTGGGCCCGGCCGAACCCAAGACCCCTTCATCCAACGGTTGAAAAACAGCGGCCACATAAATAGGGACATCAGAGGACAACAAACTGGCCCAAGTATCCACTGCGGATTGAAAGGCCGTAGCGGCAATGATAAAATCTTCAGCAGGAAGATTGGGATCCAGATTGTAGTAATCCACAAAAATGGTAGCCCCTGAAGCGGTCTTTTTTGAATTGGAAGCCGATTTTTGGCTCCCATTTATTGTAAGTCCGCTTTTTGCTTTTCCCATACTGTGGTGCAAGGCCGAAGCCGCATCGTTCGCATGGATTTCACAATAGATATCACCATTGCTGTTTACCGTCAATTGACTGATTGGTGCAGGTAAGCCCTCACTGTTCTGCCCAAAACTGACAGAGGTAAAAAGAACAAAGCAAAAAGTAAGGAAAGTTGATAAGAGTGTGGGGTGTTGCGTAAAAATCTTTTCTTTCATATAGGTGGGGTTAAAAGTCTAGTATCTCATAAAAATGTTAAAAAAATAGCAATTACAAAAATATCAGTTAACATATTTTAACAAAAATCGATGAGCTGCACGGCGTTAAGCGCATGAACTTAGGACAAATGGAGTTCACCATCATCATCAATGGCGTACTCGTAATAGAACCATTTCTTTTTGTCTGACTGTTCTTCAAACTTAAAGGCCGTGATCAAGCGCTCCCCATCGGTTTTAAGATAGATGGCGCCATATACATCCACATTGGTTCGGCCAAGATGTGCAATTTTGTCTTTTATGGCATTGATCATTGCTTGTGATGGATTTTGGGTTGAAGCCAATTCGTCCACTTTTTTTTGTAGCTCTTCTACATGTTCCTTGTCTTCAAATTCTCTTGTGGACCGTTGCAGTTCGGTAGAGAGAATCACGGGCGATTTTCCTCGTCCAAACTTCCCCAGTCTTCCCAAAAGATCAGGTCTGGGGTGCACATGGCCCTCCTCATCCCCGGAAGAAATTACAAAGCAGGCGGGGTTTACCACCATCATAAACTCATCGGTGACTTTTTCCGAACCATGATGGCACACCTTCATGATCTCCGAATTGAACCAAAGTGAGGCCTCCTTCAACATTTTGGCATAGTTGGGATTGCCTTTTTTTGGAAAGGAGTCCAAATCCGCATAATGTTGAAGCAGATATTTTTCCGCAGGAACATTCAAATCACCACCAAAAAGCACCTTGTATTTGCCATAGTGCAACCGTAAAATTACCGAATGCCCATTCTTGGTCTTCCCATAGTTGCTGCTGATGCGCTTTAGCCTTGGTTTGTTGTTGGCATTGTATTCCACTACGGGTGCGAGCACCTCAATATGGTATTCGCGTTCAGCTACTGGCTCAAAATTGGGCATATAGGCCCTTCCATTATGGTGAATGCTGTGATTGGGATCAATGGAAAGCATTTTAAAATCCTTGACTTTTGGATTGTTGAGGGCATTGTGCATAATGGGTGGGAACTGCTTTCTACCAAAGATGGAAGCGTCACTGAAATGCTGCTCAATATCATTTTTGTCGATGGCCAGATTCTCCAGGTAATGGTCTCCGGTCTGAGGGTCTTGGGTGGTGCCGCCCAGCTTTTCAAAGGTGCCGTTTACAGGTCGCTCTACCAAGCCGCTGTGGTAAACCGTGTTGAAGCCAATATCATGGTCTGCAAAAATATCTTTAAAGCCCAAATAATGGTCCTTATCAGGATGCGTGATCACGGCCGCTTCAAAATCAAAACCGCGGTATGCTTTGAATCGTCCGTTGAGAAAAGCGGCCATGTTGCCACCTTCCCCAGCATCAATGACTATAATTTTTTCGTTTTCATCATCTTCCGGGGTGATGAGCACCGCACCATCTCCTTGGCCTACATCCAAAAAAATGATTTCCAAGGGTCTTGTATTGGTGGTAAACTCTGTTTTTATGTAATAAATGTCTCTCGTGGTGTTAGGCGCCCAGATGATGGCGGTCCATCCCGGGCCAACGTTGGAGTAATCGTGGTTGTCATCAACCCGGAGCCAATCGCCCCAAAGCACCTGTTTGGCTTTTTTAAGTTCTTGGTCGTTCGTGTCATAGGTATACAGGTAAACCAATTCTCCCTCAGGTCCCAGATCAACATATTTATGGCTCATGGCGATGGCTTTAAAGGTCTCTGAATTTTAATCAAAAGACGGTTATACAATACATATGTGCGTCGGGGGATTGACTTGGAGGGAACAAATCAAATATAAGTAATTTCTCACAGTTCATTTTTAAAGTAAGGTGAAATAAAGTTTATGTTAATGGGAAAGACAAAAGACAACAGAACAAAGAGAAATGACGCAAGAAGCTTCGTGTTCATTTGCGTGATTCGTGTCAGTTGACAGTCAGCAGTAGGCAGTGTTCAAGAATCAAGTTCAAGCTCCGGTTAGCTTCGTGGCATTCGTGCAATTTTTGTCAGTAGGCAGTAGGCAGTGTTCAAGAATCAAGTTCAAGTTCAAGTTCAAGTGTCAAGTTCAAGCTCCGGTTAGCTTCGTGGCATTCGTGCAATTTTTGTCAGTAGGCAGTGGGCAGTACCCAAGAATCAAGAGCAAGTTCAAGTTCAAGTGTCAAGTGGGATTCTTCACTCGCCCTTCGACTCCGCTCAGGGTAACAGTTCAGAATGACAATGAACAATGAATAAATCCCTAAATCAACAAACCTTTCACCCTTTACCCTTCACCCAATAACCGAACAACAGTAAGCAGTGGGCAGTAACCAAGAATCAAGTTCAATCTCAAGTATCAAGTTCAAGTAATCCACCACCCATCAACCATCAACCATCAACCATCAACAAATACCCCGATAACCCCCACCCATCAACCCAAAAACGGCATCCGTCAGATCATCTTCAAAAGTCCGAGCGGGTTTTGGGAAATTGTGGCTTTAACCTATAATCATTTCAAGATGAAACAAAAAAAATTGTTAGTTCTGGCCCTTTTTGCATTGGGCCTTGTAATTTCATGTAGTAAGGACGATGGTCCATCGACCCCTGTGGCAAAAGCACCCACCATAAGTGGTTTCACGCCCAAAACCGGGCCTGTGGGTACTCAAGTTGTGATCACCGGGACCAATTTTAGCACCACGGCCTCCAAGAACACCGTAAAGTTCGGTACCACCACCGCAACGGTATCCGCGGCCACGGCCACCAAGATCACCACTAAGGTGCCCCAGGGTGCCACTACGGCCAAAGTAACCGTTACCGTAGGAGGAAACATTGCCACTTCCACGGATAATTTCACCGTGACCCAGCCACAGGCGGGCAACAATCCTCCCAGCATTTCAACAACGAGCCTTTCGGCTGCTGAGGACCTACAGGGCGGTGCGGAAGTGGGCACAGTGGCTGCCTCCGATGCCGATGGCGATGCCCTTACCTTCTCCATGACCGATGAAGCCGGTATTTTTGACTTTGACACAGCCACAGGGAAGATAAGCCTGGCCGAGGGCAAGACCTTGGACTTTGAGACTGATCCCGAGTATACCGTGACCGTTGGTGTTTCCGATGGCAATGGCGGTACGGACAGCAAGGCCATTACCATTAACGTGACCGATGTGGACGAAGCACCCATAATGGGCGACCAAGGCTTTGATGCCGCAGAGGACATTACCGATGCGGACGAGATCGGTACCGTTGTGGCCACAGACCCTGAAGGTGCCACCTTGGCGTATAGCATAAAGACGGACGACAGCGGCCTGTTTGAGATTGACGAAAACGGTGTGTTGAGCCTGTTGGCCGGCAAGACGCTGGACTTTGAGACCCTCACCGAACATACCCTTACCGTGGAGGTGACCGATGGCACCACCGACCCCGTTACCGCAGAGATTACCATTACCGTGATCAACGTTTTGGAGTCCCTGGCCGAAGACCCTGAGTCTTTTGTGACCACATGGACCACCGGGGCCGATATGGAGGATGTTGCCTTTGGTCTTGATCCATTTGCCGGCAGCTATGATTTCCAGATTGATTGGGGAGACGGAGCCATTGAAAATTGGAGCAATGCCAACTTGCAAAGCTCGGTACTCACGCATACCTATGACACCGCGGACACCTATACCGTTGCTATAAAAGGAGCATTTCCCGCCATAAATATGTCCGTAATGGGAAGTACGCCCGATAAACTGGCAACTATTGAGCAGTGGGGCACCTACCAATGGGCCACCATGGAGGATGCCTTTAGAGGATGTAGCAATGTGGTGTACAATGCCACGGACATACCCGATTTATCCAGTGTGACCAATCTTTCGGGTATGTTTGCAGAAACTGATGCCTTCAATGGTGATCTTAGCGGTTGGGATGTAAGCACCGTGACAGATATGTCAAGGATGTTTTATATCGCTACTGCTTTCAACGGGGACATAAGCAATTGGGATGTGAGCACTGTGGCAGATATGTCATATATGTTCAGGGCAGCTGTAGTCTTCAATGGGGACCTTAGTGGCTGGGATGTGAGCAATGTCACCGATATGGGGGACATGTTCAAATTTGCTGACTCTTTTGAAGGTACGGGCCTTAGCAGCTGGAACACGGGAAGTGTCACTAGGATGAGCGGTATGTTTTATTCTGCCACTAACTTCTATGGGGACATTAGTGGTTGGGATGTAAGCAATGTCACCTCTATGTCAGGCATGTTGACTTCTGCAGTTTCATTTAACGCTCCCATAGGGGATTGGGATGTAAGCAATGTTACAGACATGCAAGAGATGTTCTTCGACGCTTCTAACTTTAATAGAGACCTTGGCGGGTGGAACATTAGTAGTGTTACCAATATGGCAACTATGCTCACCGGTTCAGGGCTTTCCAGTCAGAACTATAGCAACACCTTGATCGGTTGGGCCAACCCCAGTGCCCCACAAGGTATCTCTTTAGACGCTCTTGGGGTTCAATATTGTGATAATATATCCACAGGTTTGGCACTTACCTTTTTGACCAATGATAGAGGTTGGAACATATCTGATGGCGGTATTGATGTCAATTGCAATTGATTAGGGTTTTGGCTATATTGTTATATATATTTAAGCTATACCTACACCCATGTACTGCACCGGGAGGCGTCTTTTTGGCCCTCTCGGTGTTTTTTTGTTTAGATGTGAGATGAGAGACTAGAGACTAGAGACAGGAGCAAGTTCAAGAATCAAGAGCAAAGAAAAAAGAGCAAAGAAAAAAGACTCAAGAAGCTTCGTGTTTATTTGTGTGATTCGTGTCAGTGGGCAGTGTTCAAGGATCAAGAGCAAGCTCAAGAATCAAGTTCAAGTGAGATTCTTCACTCGCCCTTCGACTCCGCTCAGGGTAACAGCTCAGAATGACAAGAACCAAGAGCAAGTTCAAGTATCAAGTTCAAGTAATCCAACAACCATCAACCATCAACCATCAACCAAACAGCTCAATAACCCCCACCCATCAACCCAAAAACAGCATCCGTCAGATCATCTTCAAAAGTCCGGACGGGTTTTGGGAAATTGTGGATTTAACCTATAATTCATATAAAGATGAAACAAAAAAAATTGTTAGTTCTGGCCCTTTTAGCTTTGGGCCTTGTAATTTCATGTAGCAAGGGCGATGATTCGACCCCTGTGACACCGGCACCCACCATTAGTGGTTTTTCGCCCAATTATGGGCCTGTGGGGCAAGTTTTTGTGATCACCGGGACCAATTTTAGCACCACAGCCTCCAAGAACACCGTAAAGATCGGTACCGTCACCGCTACTGTATCCGCAGCTACGGCCACCAAGATCACCACTTCAGTGCCCCAAGGCGCCACTACGGGCAAGGTAAGCGTTACCGTAGGGGGAAAAATGGTTTCTTCCACGGATAATTTCACCGTGACCCAGCCACAGGCGGGCAACAATGCCCCTACCATTTCAACAACAAGCCTTTCGACTGCTGAGGACCTGCAAGGCGGTGCGGAAGTGGGCACAGTGGCTGCCACCGATATCGATCAGGATCCCCTTACCTTTTCCATGACCGATGCATCCGGTATTTTTGACTTTGACACCGCCACTGGGAAGATAAGCCTGGCCGAGGGCAAGACCTTGGACTTTGAGACTGATCCCGAGTATACCGTGACCATTGGTGTTTCCGATGGCAACGGCGGTACGGACAGCAAGGACATCACCATAAGCGTGACCGATGTGGACGAAGCACCCATAATGGGCGACCAAGGCTTTGATGCCGCAGAGGATATTACCGATGCGGACGAGATCGGTACCGTAGTGGCCACAGACCCTGAAGGTGCTACACTGAAATTTGACATTATAGTAGATGACAGTGGCCTGTTTGAAATTGACGAAAACGGTGTGTTGAGCCTGTTGGCCGGTAAGACGCTGGACTTTGAGACCCTCACCGAACATACCATTACCGTGGAGGTGACCGACGGCACCACCGAACCCGTTACCGCAGAGATCACCATTACCGTGACGGATGTAATAGAGACCCTGGCCGAAGACCCTGAATCTTTTGTGACCACATGGACCACCGGGGCCGATATGGAAGATGTCGCCTTTGGTCTTGATCCATTTGCGGGCAGCTATGATTTCCAGATTGACTGGGGCGACGGAACCATTGAAAATTGGAGCGATGCCAATCTGCAAAGCTTCCTATTATCGAATACCTATGAAACTGCGGGTACCTATACCGTGGCTATAAAAGGCGTGTTTCCTACCATTAATATGTCTGTAATGGGCAGTACGCCCGATAAACTGGCAACTATTGACCAATGGGGAGCCACTGTATGGAAAAGTATGAACCATGCTTTTTATGGCTGTGATAATATGGTGTACAATGCCACGGACATACCCGATCTTTCCCAAGTGACCAATATGTCATATATGTTTTATAGTGCTAACACATTCAATGGTGACCTTACGGGTTGGGATGTAAGTACAGTGACCAATATGTCAAATATGTTCTTTAATGCTGACCTTTTTGAAGGTACGGGCCTAAGTGGCTGGAATACGAGCAGTGCGACAGATATGTCATATATGTTCGCCGCTTGCCCAAGCTTTAATGCAGATTTAAGTACATGGGGTGAAAATCTAAGCAATGTCACCAATATGGAAGGGATGTTTTATTTCACAGAATCATTTAACGCTCCCATAGGGAATTGGGATGTAAGCAATGTCGAAAACATGATTAGTATGTTTCAAGAGTCCAATTTTAACAGGGCTCTTGGCACATGGGATATCAGTAGTGTTACAAACACAAACTTAGATGGTATGTTCTTTGAATCAGGTCTTTCCCCTGCCAATTATGATGCCACTTTGATCGGCTGGAGCAATAACCCCAATACGCCTGATAATATTCTTTTGGGCGCATCAGGAGTTAACTATTGCTCCAACCAGGCAGCGGCCGCTAAAAATAACTTAGAATTTAATAAAGGATGGACCATTAATGATGATGGCCAAAATTGTAACCCGTAAGGGTCGTTTAAAATATTAAACTTAAACACAGACCCATGTCATGCACCGGGAGGCGTCTTTTTGGCCCTCTCGGTGTTTTTTTTGTTTAAAGAGACAGGAGCAAGTTCAAGAATCAAGACAAAAGACGCAAAAAGCTTCGTGTTTATTCGTGTGATTCGTGTCAGTGAGCAGTCAGCAGTAGGCAGTGTTCAAGTATCAAGTGCAAGCTCAAGAATCAAGTAACTCAGTAACGAATAACGAATAACCCAATAACCGAACAACAGTAAGCAGTCAGCAGTGGGCAGTGTTCAAGGATCAAGAGCAATTTCAAGAGCCAAGAGCAAACCCTTCACCCTTTACCCTTAACCCAATACAAATAACCAAAAACCAAGACTCAAGAAAAAAGAGCAAAGAGAAAAGACGCAAGGAGCTTCGTGTTCATTCGTGTGATTCGTGTCAGTGAGCAATAAGCAGTTGGCAGTGTTCAAGGATCAAGTGCAAGTTCAAGTGTCAAGTTCAAGAGCAAACCCTTCACCCTTTACCCTTCTCCCTTCTCCCAATAACCAAGGATCAAGAGCAAGTTCAATAAGTCAATAACAATTTTGAGCTTGTTTCTTGAATTTGATTTTTGAACTTTCCGCAGGAATTAAACCGAAATACTCACCCCATTGGCCGATGCGTTCTTGTCAGCATCAAAATAAAAGTCGATTCGACCTAAATTAAGGCCGTAGCAGCCCACTTGGTTCACCAAAACGGAGTCCCCATTTTTGTTGATGCGCACATCCGGTTTTTCCAAAAACGTATGGGTATGTCCTCCAATGATCAAGTTGGTATGGTAGGTGAGTTGCGCCAATTGCGTATCGGATGGCCGTTGCGGATTTTCATAATCGTACCCCAAATGCGAAAGACAGACAATAAGGTCGCACTGTTCCTCTTCCTTCAATTGGCGTTCCATATCCAAAGCAATCTCAAAAGGGTCTAAATATTGGGTTTCCTTGTACAGTCGTTTAGTCACGAGACCATCCAGGGCAATTCCAAGGCCATAGACGCCAATTTTAATACCATCCACCAGATAAGTTTTAAACGGTTTCACATAGCCATCCATTACGGTGTTGGAAAAATCGTAGTTGGCGGAAATCATTTCAAAGGTGGCATGGGGCATTTGCGCCAATAGACCATCAATGCCATTATCAAAATCGTGGTTACCAATGGTGCTGGCATCATAATTGAGTTTACTCATCAGCTTAAACTCCAGTTCCCCGCCATAAAAATTGAAGTAGGGCGTACCCTGAAAGATATCCCCAGCATCAAAAAGCAAGGTGTTAGGGTTCTCATTTCGGATTTGTTCCACCAAGGAAGCTCTTCGGGCAATCCCACCCAAATTAGGGTATTGGGAGTGTGAGGCTGGAAACGGGTCTATATGGCTGTGCACATCGTTGGTGTGCAAGATGGTCAACTTTTTGGTCCCCAAACCCGAGCAGGAGGTGAGGCTGAGTCCGCCCAAGCCGACCAAGGTTGAGGCTGCTGCCGTATTCGTTATAAAATCCCTTCTTTTCATCTGTTTGAAATTTTTTGATTCTGAATCTTCAAAAAATTTGAATACATTCAGTAACTCACATAAATTTTAATCGTTCTATTTTTTGAATTTGGAATGATGAAAATATATGTTCGTTTCATCTAATTCAATTGAATAAAGCGGTCGTCAACCGCAGCTTTAAGCGTATCCACCTTTTTAAAATAATCGATAATGGCGTTCCGCAATAGATAATCAATATGTGTTGTGGAAATCGTGTCCTTAAAAAAACCAATGCTAGGGCCGCCCTGCACCAGATAATCCGAAGTACCCACAAAATAGGTGCGGTTCTCATCAAACGGCTCCCCTTGGATGTCAACAGATTCCAGGGAACCATTCTTGTCCAACACAATTTGCATTCCGGCTATGGGGTGTACCCTTCGGGCCGAAATTAAAAAAGCGATGAGCTCCCGAACGGCGGACCCGCTCATTTCAACAATGGAGATGTAATTTTCAAATGGCATCACCTCATAAGCGTTTCGAGCGGTGACATTTCCTGCGGAAATAATGGAGCGCACCCCTCCATAATTCAGTACCACAAAGTCCAAATCGTTCCCGGTACGGGATTTAAAGATGGGAGCCGCTTCGCTCAATACCATATCGGCCATAAGGTTCCCCATAGAAGTATTGCGGGCACCATCATCCAACAAAAACGGTTTTGGCGCATAGGCCAAAGTGCTGTCCAACACCTCATTTATCCGATTACGGTACGGTTCCACAAAGCTGGAAATGGAATCCACTTCTTCCAAAGAGGCGTCTATGGAGATTTGCACACCATCAATTTTAGAGAGTGTTCCGGTTTCCTGTTTGCAGGAAAATAAAAAACAAAGCGTTGTAAATACAACAAATTGTTTGAATTTTAAACCAATCACGTGCGTATCTTTGTTAAGTATCTTGGTAGAATATTTACCTTTGTAAAAATGCATAAAAATATGTTTATAAAGGGGCTCCAAGATAAATTTAAGGTTAAATCAGGGCTTAAATATTTAAAGGGGGAAATGGAAAAACCTTCTTTGCCCATAGCCCGGGAAAAGGGAATTACCAGTGTTGGCTGTATTGTTGATGTGGATAATTTTCAGAATGCGGAGGCCTTTTATGAATTGATTGACGAGTTTTCCCTGAGGCCCAATGCCATAAAAATTATTGGGTACAAGAGGGAATATGACAAAAACTCGCCCTATGCCATCCAGATTTTTTCGGATAAGGATTTGGGGTGGAAGGGACAGATTGAGAACGGTTATGTGCTCGAGTTTTTGGGAAGGGAATACGATATGTTGATCAATTATTATGAGGAGGACAATTTGATGATGAAGTTGTTGTCCGTAAAGACCCCAGCCCGATTAAAAGTCGGTTTGGGTTCGCAGGACCCCAAGGTGAACGATTTGATCTTAAATACCAATATGAAGGATTTCACACTCTTTAAGAGTGAGTTGAAAAAGTATTTAAAGGTTTTAAACGAATTGTGATGGAGAAATTGGTAGGCACAGGGGTTGCATTGATTACCCCTTTCAAAGCAGATTTTTCTGTGGATGTAGATGCGCTGGTGCAGATTGTGGAACACAACATACAAGGTGGTGTGGATTATTTGGTGGTATTGGGTACCACGGCAGAATCGGCCACCCTCAACAAGGCGGAAAAGCAATTGGTGATGGATACGGTGATCCAAACCAATGCCGGACGATTGCCCTTGGTCTTGGGTGTGGGCGGCAATAGTACCATGGCAGTTATAGAGGAGCTGCAAACCTTGGATTTATCAGAATTTGATGCCGTTTTGTCCGTTTCTCCCTATTACAATAAACCGACCCAAGAGGGCATTTATCAGCATTTTAAGGCTATCGCCAAAGCTTCACCCAAGCCCATTATTTTGTACAATGTGCCTTCTAGGACTGGCAGCAACATGCTGGCCGAAACTACACTTCGGTTAGCACACGAAGTCCCTAATATCTTGGCCATTAAGGAAGCTTGCGGGGACATGGTGCAGATTGACAAGATCATCAAAGAAAAGCCAGAACATTTTATGGTAATTTCTGGGGATGACCTTACCGCACTGCCCACAGTATTGGCCGGTGGGGCAGGTGTGATCTCCGTTTTGGGACAGGGTTTGCCCTCCCAATTTTCAAAAATGATGACTCTGGGACTTCAGGAAAGTGCGGACGAAGCATATAAAATTCATCATAAGCTGTTGCCCTTGATGCAATTGATTTTTGAGGAAGGAAATCCGGCAGGAATCAAAAGTGTTTTTGAAAGCTTGGGACTTTCCAAGGCAGTGGTTCGCTTGCCCTTGGTTGAAGCGACTCCTTCGCTGAAAAACAGAATTACCGGTTTTTTGAGGACGCTGAACACTGCGCACGCCTAGATTTCGTTAAAACTTGCCCAAAACCTTGGGCGGTTGGTTTTGCACCCGTTATTTTTGAATGGTAAAATGTTTTTTTAAATCCGTTCATTATCACTAATTTTGCAAAATGTTTTTGAAAATGAGGTCAATACTCCCTTTAATTGCTGTGTTTGTATTACTTGTGTCCTGCAGTGAGTACCAAAAAGTACTCAAGAACGAGGACATTAAGCCTAAATATGACATGGCCGAGAAATTCTATGATGAAGGCGACTACAAAAGGGCAAAGCGATTGTATGAGCAAATTGCTCCCAAATATGTAGGAAAACCTCAAGGAGAACGGGTCATGTTCTTTTTTGCCGATTGTTATTTTAAAACAGGCGATTATTATTTGGCCGGATATCAATTTGAACGGTTCATCAAATCCTACCCAAGGAGCGATAAGATTCAGGAAGCCAGTTTTTTTGGGGCAAAGAGTTATTACCAGCTTTCGCCGCGCTATTCGTTGGATCAAACGGATACGGACAAAGCATTGGCCAAACTGCAGACATTCATCAATACCTATCCAGAATCGGAATATTTTGAGGAGGCGAATACCATGGCCAAGGAATTGACCACCAAAAAAGAAAAGAAGCAATTGGAAATTGCCAAACAGTTCAATAAGTTGGGAAAATTCAATTACCCTATCTTAATTTCTGCAATTACCGCTTTGGATAATTTTATATCAGACAACCCAGGCTCCGTTTACAGGGAGGAAGCTTTGTATTATCGCATTGAAGCCACCACCAATTTGGCCTTGAACAGTACAGAGAACAGAAAGCAGGAACGTCTACAAGAAGCTCTTGATTCGTATAACACCTTAGTGCGTTACTTTCCAGAGTCACAGTTTAAAAAAGATGCGGATGATTTATCCGATAAAATCCAAAAGGAATTGAGTGCATACACCGTTTCAGATACCAGTACTACTAAATAAAAGTTTTTTAAAACAACTGCACATGCAAGATTTGAAAAATACCAAGGCCCCGGTTTCCACAACTACCTTTAATCGAAACGAGTTCGATGAAAAAACCGGAAACATCTACGAAGCCATTTCCATAGTGGCCAAGCGTGGTATCCAAATCAATTCTGAGATTAAAAAGGAATTGTTGGAAAAGTTGGAAGAATTTGCCACCTACAGCGACAGCTTGGAGGAGGTCTTTGAAAACAAAGAGCAGATTGAGGTTTCCAAATTTTATGAAAAATTGCCAAAACCACATGCTTTGGCGGTTCAGGAATGGTTGGAAGATAAAATCTACTACAGGAACACAGAGAAAGACGCCTAAGAAATGCTTGGCGGTAAAAATATTCTTTTGGGAATTTCCGGGGGAATCGCCGCCTACAAAACCACATTTCTGGTTAGGCTATTGATAAAAGCTGGTGCCCAGGTCAAAATTGTAATGACCCAGAGTGCCGGCTCTTTTGTTTCCCCACTCACTTTGTCCACCCTGTCCAAAAATCCGGTATTGCTGGATTTTGTTAACGAAGAGGACGGAAGTGTCTCATGGAACAACCATGTAGAACTGGGACTGTGGGCCGATTTGATGATTATTGCCCCAGCAACGGCCAATACCCTTTCCAAAATGACCAATGGAGTATGCGATAACCTACTGCTGGCAACGTACCTATCCGCAAAATGCCCGGTTTATTTTGCCCCGGCCATGGATTTGGATATGTACAAACATCCATCCACCAAAGCTTCTATTGAAAAATTAAAATCTTTCGGAAATAAAATGATTCCTGCTGAATCTGGTGAACTTGCCAGTGGATTGCATGGTGAGGGACGCATGGCAGAACCTGAGAATATCGTGCAGTTCATTCAGGAGGATTTGGCCAAAAAACTTCCTCTCACAGATAAAAAAGTGCTTATAACGGCAGGTCCCACCCATGAGGCTATTGACCCTGTTCGTTTTTTAGGGAATCGTTCTTCGGGCACTATGGGTTTTGAACTGGCCAAAAAAGCAGCAAGTCTTGGTGCAAAGGTCGTTTTGGTCTCCGGCCCAACAAATTTGGATGTCAATCATAGTTCCATTGAGTTGATTCGGGTGACTTCAGCCCAAGAGATGTTTGAGGCATGCCATAAGCACTACGCCGATACCGATGTTGCCATATGCGCAGCGGCGGTGGCTGATTATCGCCCCAAACATGTGGCCAAAGAAAAGCTTAAAAAGAAAGACGGTGACCTGAATATTGAATTGGAGCGGAATCCTGATATTCTGCTTTCTTTGGGTGAAAAGAAGACCCATCAGTTTTTGGTAGGATTCGCTTTGGAGACCGAAAACGAATTGGAAAATGCCAAAGGCAAGCTGCAGCGTAAAAATCTGGATGGGATTGTTTTGAATTCCTTGAAGGATGATGGCGCTGGATTTGGCGGAAGTACCAACAAAATCACCTTCATTGATAAGAATTTGGAGATTAAAACGTTTGGATTGAAGACGAAGCCCGAAGTGGCTTCCGATATTTGGGAAGAAATCATCTCCAGAATCCATGCGTAACACTCTATTGCTCACTTTTTTATTTGCATGTATCCTAACGGTCTCCGCTCAGGAACTTAACTGTGTGGTTACGGTAAATTCCGATCAGGTAGGACAGACCAATCAACAGATTTTTAGGACATTGGAGCGTTCTTTGAACGATTTTGTGAACAACAGCAAATGGACCAATCGCGTGTATCGGGAGAATGAAAAGGTCAATGCACGGATGTTCATAACCGTTACCCAATATGAATCGGACAGGTTTGAGGCCAACATTCAGATACAATCCTCACGCCCCGTTTTTAATACTTCGTATGAAAGCCCAGTGTTCAACTACAAGGATGATGCTTTCAATTTTCAGTATCAAGAGTTTCAGCCTCTAGTGTACAACCCCAATTCTTTCGATTCCAATTTGGTAGGGGTTATTTCCTATTATGTGTATGTAATTTTGGGCTTGGATGCGGATACGTTTTCGTTGGAAGGTGGCGATGATTATTACCGAAGGGCGCAGAACATTGTTACCCAGGCACAAGGTTCCAACTTTAGTGGATGGAGCCAAGAAACAGGCGAACGTACCCGTTTTGAGTTGGTGGACAACCTGTTGAGCAATTCTTTCCGTGAATATCGCATTGCCATGTACAACTACCACCGAAAAGGCTTGGATGTTTTGGCGGATAACAACAGTACTGGAAAGCAGATTATTGCGGGAAGCCTTCGGTTGTTTGAGACTTTGATCAGTAGAAGACCCAATGCATTTTTGATTCAAACCTTCTTTGATGCAAAATCAGAGGAAATCCAAAATATCTTCTCCGATGGCCCAAAAGTGGACATCGTAAAACTCAAGGAGACCCTAAACAAGGTGGCACCATTTTATTCCAGTACTTGGAATGAGATAAATTACTAGTGCAGTTCTCTAAAGAGATTTATCTTTACGGAGAAAATCTTTAGCATTGCTGGCAAATCTTTCCATTCAAAACTATGCTTTAATCGATGACGTAAACGTTACGTTCTCCAATGGTTTTACTACCATTACCGGCGAGACAGGTGCGGGAAAGTCCATTCTTTTGGGTGGTCTTTCGTTGGTCTTGGGAAAACGTGCAGATTTGACCTCTCTTAAAAATGCTGAGCAGAAATGCGTGATTGAAGCCGAGTTTGACGTCTCAAAATATGGTTTAAAGCCCTTTTTTGCCGAAAATGATTTGGATTATGAGGACCGAACCATTCTTAGAAGAGAAATCCTTCCAAGCGGAAAATCACGTGCTTTTGTGAATGATACCCCCGTTACTTTGGATGTACTCAGGGCTTTGGGCGACCAATTGGTGGATGTGCACTCGCAGCATCAGACCTTGCGCCTTACCGAAAACGACTTTCAGTTGAAGGTGGTGGATGCCTTGGTGGATAATGCCGATACTCTTAGAGATTACAGGAAACATTTAGCAGAGTATAGAAAAACTTCAAAAGAATTGCAGGAGTTGGAAGATTTTCAGACCAGTGCGGATAAGGAGCACGACTATAACAGCTTTCTGCTGAAGGAATTGGAAGAGGCCAAGCTCAAGGATGGCATGCAAGAAGAACTGGAAGCTGAGTATGAACAGTTGAGCAATGTGGAGGAAATTATGGAACAGCTATCCGCTGGATTCCAATTGCTGAATGACGAACA
Organism: Muricauda sp. MAR_2010_75; assembly: GCF_000745185.1. Taxonomy (NCBI): domain Bacteria; kingdom Pseudomonadati; phylum Bacteroidota; class Flavobacteriia; order Flavobacteriales; family Flavobacteriaceae; genus Allomuricauda; species Allomuricauda sp. MAR_2010_75. The sequence continues at coordinate 4,053,622 of NZ_JQNJ01000001.1, read as the reverse complement.
ACTGGGCATTTTGGGTCGTTTAGGCGATCTAAAACGTGCCTTTCAGAACTTGTCCGACTTTGGGCCGGCCTATGCGTCGCTAAATGAGAGAATTCAATCCGTATTGATTGAGACCGACGACATTGCTTCCGAATTGGAGCAACTGAAGGATTCCGTTGAAGCCAATCCAGAGCGATTGGAAACGGTAAACGGTCAATTACAGCAATTGTACGATTTGCAAAAAAAGCACCATGTGGCTTCGGTTGGCGAACTCATAGGGATTCGAGAAGAGTTGTCCAAAAAAGTAGAGGCTGTGGCCAACATCGAAACGAAAATCAAAGAAAAGAAAAACGAAGTAGACCAACTTGCCGAACAAGCCGAGGGACAAGCCAAAAAAATACGGAATGCCAGAAATAAGGTGATTCCCAAACTAAAAAGTATGCTCCAAGAGAATCTGCATGCCTTGGGGATGCCATCGGCCAGCTTTAAGATCGAAGTAAATCCTTCAGAAACCTTTAAGCCCAATGGAAAGGATGATTTGGTGTTCTTGTTCTCGGCCAACAAAGGTTCAGACTATGGTGAATTGAAGAAAGTGGCCTCCGGTGGGGAACTTTCAAGAATTATGCTAACCATAAAATCCATCTTGGCTACGTATGAGCAATTGCCCACCATGATGTTCGATGAAATTGATACAGGGGTTTCCGGAGAGATTTCCAATCGTATGGGCGAGATCATGCAGCAGATGAGCCAGACCATGCAGGTGTTTTCCATAACGCATTTGCCCCAAGTGGCCTCCAAAGGGCAGCATCAATTTAAAGTGTTTAAGGAGGAAGGAGAGGAGGGGACCAGTACCCGTATGAAAGAGTTGAGTGGGGACGAACGTGTCCAAGAATTGGCGGAAATGTTGGGTGGCAAATCGGTATCAGAATCCGCACTGGCCCATGCCCGGCAGTTGTTGCAATGATACCCCGTCACCCTGAATTTATTTCAGGGTCTCATCCATAAAGAAGAAAGTAAGAATGGAATGCCGAGACAGGTTCTACATGACGAAGAATCTATGTTGTTATCCATAACAATCAATCAAAATAGAATAATATCTTTGCAGTAGAACCAACAATAGCAAAAAAACTATGGCATACAATCTTTTAAAAGGTAAAAAAGGAATCATTTTTGGCGCTTTGGATGAGAATTCCATTGCATGGAAAACCGCCGAGCGCGTGCACGAAGAAGGTGGAGAGTTTGTGTTGACCAATGCACCAATTGCCATGCGAATGGGTCAAATAAAGGAATTGGCCGAGAAAACCAACTCCGAGATTATTCCTGCTGATGCCACAAATGAGGAAGAACTTAAGAATCTTGTTGAGAAATCCATGGAAATTTTGGGTGGAAAATTGGATTTTGTATTGCATTCCATTGGCATGTCTGTCAATGTTAGAAAAGGAAGGCACTATACTGATGAGAACTACGATTTTACTGCTAAAGGTTGGGATGTTTCGGCACTTTCGTTCCATAAAGTATTGCAGAGTCTATATAAAGCCGATGCCATGAACCCTTGGGGAAGCATTGTGGCCCTGACCTATATGGCAGCACAACGAACTTTCCCGGATTATAATGATATGGCCGACAACAAGGCGTACTTGGAGTCTGTTGCCAGAAGTTTTGGCTATTTCTTCGGAAAGGAGAAAAAAGTACGGGTAAACACCATTTCGCAATCCCCAACACCAACCACAGCGGGTCAAGGCGTAAAAGGATTCGGTGGATTTATCAACTATGCCGAAAAAATGTCCCCGCTGGGTAATGCCACGGCGGATGAATGTGCAGATTATACCGTGACCTTATTTTCCGATCTTACCAGGAAAGTGACTATGCAGAACCTGTTTCATGATGGTGGATTCTCCAATACTGGGGTAAGTCAGGAGGTGATCGATGAGTTTTCCGAATAGCGGTATAATTAGCTATAAGGCTTTTGGTTGTCACATCGAGCGCAGTCGAGATGTGCTGCATTGATAACAATTTAAAGCGTTCTCGACCTTAATTTATCTTGGGCGCAGTCGAAAGACTCGAACTGACATTCAAAACTTCCCATGAAGACATCCTTTTCCATAGTGGTGCCGGTGTACAACAGACCAGAAGAGATTCGGGAGCTGTTGGAAAGTTTGGTTCGGCAGGATTTTAATGCTCCTTATGAAATAGTCATCGTAGAGGATGGTTCTTCTGAAAGTTCGGAAAACATTGTAGAAATATTTAAGGACAAGCTCCAGATTTCCTATTACTTCAAAGAAAATTCAGGACCTGGTGATTCCCGAAACTATGGAATGCAAAAGGCCAAGGGCAACTATTACATCATTTTGGATTCCGATTGTATTTTGCCCAAACAATACCTTATTGAGGTTGACAAAGAACTGAAACAGGAATTTGTGCATTGTTTCGGGGGACCAGATGCGGCTGATGCCTCTTTTTCGGATGTTCAAAAGGCGATAAATTATGTGATGACCTCTTTTTTTACCACGGGAGGCATTCGAGGTGGTGAAAAATCAGTTGGAAAATTCCAACCACGGAGTTTTAATATGGGCATTTCCAAAGATGTCTTTGAAAAGGTAGGTGGTTTTGGAAGGATTCACCCAGGGGAAGACCCTGATCTGACCTTCCGTATTTGGCAAGCGGGATTTGACACTCGACTCTTCCCCAAAGCCTTTGTCTATCATAAAAGAAGAATAGACCTAAATAAATTCTACCGTCAAGTTAACAAGTTTGGAATGGTACGCCCTATTTTGAGTAAATGGCACCCTGGCACAGCACGTCCCACATACTGGTTTCCAACTCTTTTTATGACAGGTCTTTTTGTATCCTTACTATTGGCGTTGGCAGGTATTCTGTTGCCTTTGTGGTTGTATGCCTTTTACGTTTTGATACTATTTTTGGATGCATTGCTCAAAAATAGAAATGTAAAAGTGGCCTTCTTGGCAATTTTTGCAGCACTAACTCAGTTTACAGGATATGGAACTGGTTTTCTGAAGTCTACAATCTTGCTTAACTTTAGTAACAAGGAGCCGGAAGAGCTGTTTCCAAAACTGTTTTTTAAACGGAAGTAAAAGTGTTCAAAAAAGTATTGCACGGCCTCAATCAAAAGAAAGTGAAGGTGTTTTCACTGTTCTTGGCGTGCTCTTTTCTGGCTTGGTTTTTAAGCAATCTCTCGGAAACTTATGAATCAAGGGCCAATTTAACCTTGAATTACAGAAACCTTCCCGACTCCCTTTTGCTGGGAAAAAACTCAGAGAACCTCATTGAAGCCAAGCTACGGACCAGCGGGTTTCAATTCTTGTTTTACAATTTTGTAAAAAAACGCATTGATGTTGATGTGTCGCAAGTGGAATATCAGAATGGGCAATATGTATTGACCGATGATGTGTTGCGAAAACAGATAGATGTGCAACTGTCGCAAAACATTTCATTGTTGGACTTGGATCGGAGTAGACTGGTGGTTGACCTGTATCAAGTTGCTTCAAGGGAAATACCGATCAGGGCCAGTTTAAGTTTACAGTTTCAACAGAATTACATCATGCAAGGCGAACCACAAATCACCCCAGATCATGTAGTGGTAAAGGGTCCGGAAAGCGAGATTGATACGCTGGATGAAATTCAGACCGAACCTATACAACTCACCAATTTGGCCACCGATTTTTCAAGAGATGTGCCCTTGGTCTTTCCCAAAGGATTGGACAATAGCATTTTTTCCATCGGAAGAGTGAACGTTTCGGGCAAGGTGGTCAAGTTTTCAGAAAAGGTTTTTGAAACGCCAATTACTGTGGTCAATTCTCCCGAAGGATACCAGGTGAAGACCTTTCCCAACGCCGTAACCGTACTTTGCAAGGCCACAGTTGAACGGTTAAAAGGAATATCCTCATCAGATTTTGAAGTGGAAGCAGATTATGCACAGTTGAACGGCACAAACAAGAACACTTTGTTTTTGACAATTACCAGAAAGCCAGAAAATATATATGATGTACGTCTCTCCGAGAAGACCGTTAACTTTGTATTGGAACAGCAATGAAAATAGTTGGGTTGACAGGAGGGATAGGCAGTGGCAAAAGCACCGTTGCCAAAATGTTCAGGGAACTTGGGGTTCCTGTGTACGATTCGGATGAGGAGGCTAAAAAATTGATGGTTTCCTCAAAAAAAGTAAAAAAAGCCATTATTGAATTATTGGGGAAGGGGGCGTACAAAGATGCTGTTTTGGACAGGGCGTTCATAGCAGGAAAGGTGTTCAAAGACCCTGAATTGTTGCAACAATTGAATGCCATTGTGCATCCAGCGGTAAGAGCGCATTTTTTAAAATGGGTCCAAAAAAAAGCTGTACCTTATGTTATACAGGAAACAGCACTGATTTTTGAAAATGGAGTGCAAGACAAGTATGACTACACCCTACTGATTACCTCGCCAAAAGAGATACGACTGCAACGTGTCATGGATAGGGATGGAGTGAGTGAACAGCAGGTATTGGAACGCATGAAAAACCAGATAGAGGACGATGAGAAGATGCACCTTGCTGATTTTTTCATCGAGAACGTTGATTTGGAAACCACCAGACAAAAGGTAAAAGACCTTCACGCCAAACTACTGGCCTTATCCGCTTCAAAATTTTAACATTTTTGTTAAGGTTAGGTTAAACGGTAAAACGCCTAAATGTTAAATTTTTAATTTTGATTCAATGAACAAGAAGCTATTCGTTCTTCTGGTCATTCTTATGAGTTTATCCCTTACCGGGATAATCTTTGTTCAGGTTTATTGGATCAGGACATCCATAAACGACAAAGAGGAACAATTCTCAAGGACGGTCACGGACATATTGGACAAGGTGGCGAGCAGGGTAGAGAAGAGGGAGATGAAGGAATATTCCGATCGTTTGGCTTCGCTGGTAGATAGTATTGGTCAGCCCAAAAGCACGCAGTTCAGAAATTTTTTGTTTGTCGACCGGGATTTAAACTCCGATGAGATTCTTTTTTACTCCCACGGAATTCTGGAAGAAGATTACAATATAACATCTACGTTCTTTGATAACATAGAAATAGGAGAGGATACCACCACGTTTAAGAATTATACCAGTAAGCGTACCAAAGCCATTTACAAGGAGGAAACGGGAATAGACGGTAAAAGTTATAGTCTAACACCTATCCAAAGAGCCGAAAAGATAGGCGGACTATCAAGTATGGAGAGAGCTCAATGGGAAGATGTGTTCATGGAGTACGCCAAGACTAGGCCCATTCATAAACGGGTGTCCAATCAGGAATTGGAGTTATTGCTCAGTCAGGAGTTGAAAAACCGGAACATTGACACGGACTATGAATATGGGGTGTACAGCCAAGGTTATCCCACCAAGGTACGATCCAAAAAGTTCAAGTTTTCCGGCACCAAAATGTACAAAGCCCCCATTTTTAAGGATAGTGAGGGCAATAGTAATTTTTCATTGCTCTTGACGTTTCCCAGCATGAAAAAATTCCTGTTCAGGTCCATTATGGGTATGGCATTGCTGTCATTGATCTTTACACTGGTCATTATGATAGCCTATTCGAGCGCCATCTACCAATTGATAAAGCAAAAGCAGATATCAGAGATAAAGTCGGACTTCATCAACAACATGACCCACGAGTTCAAAACGCCCATTGCCACCATCAACCTGGCCGTTGAAGCGATACGCAATCCAAAATCCATTGAGGACAAGGAAAAAGTACTACGGTATTTGGGAATGATCAGGGACGAGAACAAGCGTATGCATGCCCAGGTGGAGAATGTGCTTCGTATCTCGAAGCTGGAAAAAAACCAGTTGGATATTTCCAAGGATAGGGTCGACATCCATGACATTATAGGGGATGCCACTGCCCATATTGAATTGATTGTGCAAGATCGTGGTGGTTATGTCAATGAGCATTTAGATGCCGAAAGATCGGAAGTCTTGGCCAACGATATGCACATGACCAACGTAATTGTGAACATTTTGGACAATGCGGTAAAATACTCTCCTGAGTCTCCCAAAATAGATGTATATACCGAAGTGGTAAAGAACAACATCATTATTAAAATACAGGACCATGGGGCTGGGATGAGCAAAGCTGTCCTAAAAAAGGTGTTTGAAAAGTTCTATAGGGAGCATACAGGCGATATACACAATGTAAAAGGCCACGGATTGGGATTGGCCTACGTAAAACGAATTATAGACGATCACCAAGGCGAAGTTTATGCCGAAAGTGAAAAAGGAAAAGGAAGCACTTTCTATATTAAACTCCCTTTAATTTAAAACAAACTATGGAAACAGAAAAAAAGAAGATATTATTGGTGGAGGATGACCCAAATTTTGGGATTGTCCTAAAGGATTATTTGACCATGAACGACTTTGATGTGGTTCTGGCCAAAAATGGTATGGAAGGTTTTGAAAAGTTCAAAAAGGACAATTACGACGTTTGTATCTTGGACGTTATGATGCCTTATAAGGATGGATTTACCTTGGCCAAGGAAATCCGGGAAAAGAACGAAAACGTTCCGATCATTTTCCTTACTGCCAAGACCATGAAAGAAGATGTTCTTAAAGGATATAAGGCTGGGGCCGATGATTATTTGAACAAGCCCTTTGATTCGGAAGTACTTCTAATGAAACTTAAAGCCATTCTTCAAAGAAAGGCATCCAGCACCTTGGCCGATAGCAAGCAATTTGAGTTCGAAATCGGAAATTTCCACTTAAACTCAAAGCTTCGTTTCCTAAAATATAAAGAAGAGGAACCCATTAAACTATCACCCAAGGAAAATGAGCTATTGCGTTTATTGGCCTTGCATGAAAATGATTTGATGCCACGTGAATTGGCGTTGACCAAAATTTGGCGAGACGACAACTATTTTACGTCCAGAAGTATGGACGTTTACATTGCCAAGTTGAGAAAATACCTCAAACGGGATGATCTAGTGGAAATTCTCAACATTCACGGAGAAGGGTTTAGATTAGTGGTCAAGGCCGAAAATCAATAAAAAAATCCCATAAAACAAAAAGCCACCTCTTGGGTGGCTTTTTTTATCTCTTATTTTATCTGCCCAACAATTTCTTCAATAATTTGATTGGGCTTTTTGCTGATGGAAACCGAAATGGCCCTTGTAGGAGGTTCCAAGGTTTCAAATTGGGATTTGAGCAGTTCAATGGGCATAAAATGGTCTTTACGGGCCTCCAAGCGGGATTTTATCAATTCAAAAGAACCATTTAGGTAAATAAACTCCATACAAGTGCCCACTCCGGCACGCAAAAGGCTCCGGTAGTTTTTCCGCAGGGCAGAACAGCAGATAATGGCTCCGGTATGCCTATGCTCGCGGGCAACTTGGTTCAAGCGTAACAACCATTCTTTCCGGTCTTCGTCGGTGAGCGGTTGACCTGCTTTCATTTTTTCAATATTCTCCTTGGGATGAAAGTCATCCCCATCAAAGAAGGGGTACTTTAATTTTTTGGCAAGAAGTTTTCCCACCGTGGTTTTTCCGGTGCCACTTACCCCCATGACCACCAATACTTTTTTACCGTTGGGCATGGTTGAGGGCTTTAAGTTGCTTGTTTAGTTTTTTCAAAATCAGTTCTTCGTTGGTTTTATGATCTATCCAAAGGATGTTGTCGTTCTTTCGTAACCAGGTCAGTTGTCGTTTGGCAAAACGCCTGGTGTTCTTTTTGATTTCCGAAATGGCAACATCCAATGAACAGTGACCGTCAAGATATTCAAAAAGTTCTTTGTAACCAACTGTTTGCAGTGCATTCAAATGTTTATGGGGATGCAATGCTCTAACCTCTTCCAACAATCCTAGTTCCATCATTTGGTCTACACGGGCATTGATGCGCTCATAAACCACTTCCCGGGGCGCCTCAAGCCCAACATAGAGATGTTTAAAGGGGCGTTTAGGCCTGTTCTGTGACAAAAATGAGGAATAGGGTCTGTTTGCAGCAATGGAAACTTCAAGAGCCCGAATGAGCCGATGGGGATTGTCCAAATCTACCCTTTTGTAATATTCGGGATCTCTGGATTTGAGTTCTTTTTGAAGGTGCTCCAGTCCTTTTTCCTGCAATTCTTGGTTCAAGGATTCCCGAAGCTTGGGATTTACCTCCGGGAATTCATCCAGACCACGTATCACGGCATCCACATAAAGACCACTGCCACCTACCATGACCACAATATCTTTTTCTTGGAACAAACTGTTCAGTAGCGTCAAAGCCTCTTTTTCAAAATCACCAACGGAATAGGGGTCAAAAATGCTTTTATGCTGAATGAAATGATGTTGAACGGCTTCTAGCTCTTCATCCGAAGGGACTGCTGTACCAATTTTCATTTCCTTAAAAAACTGTCGGGAATCCGCAGAAATGATTTCCGTATCAAAATGTTGCGCCAAAAGAATCCCCAAAGCTGTTTTTCCGATGGCGGTCGGTCCTACCACGGCTATCAGTACCTTATTGCTCATAATAAATGACCACAATTATAACAATGGGTAGCATTGTCCCGATGGCCTTCAGCAGAGCAACTGGGGCAAGCTTGGGTGTTTACATGAACCGTGTGGCCATTACTTTCCCTACTTTTTTTATTTCGGGAAAATTCGGCAGTGACAATACCCGTTGGAACGGCAATGATGCCATACCCCAAAATCATAATTACCGTGGCCAAAAATTGCCCCAAAGGCGTTTGGGGGGCGATATCACCATAGCCAACCGTGGTTAGGGTAACAATGGTCCAATAAATACTTGTGGGAATGCTGGTAAATCCGGCTTCATCCCCTTCAATGAGATACATCAAGGTGCCCAAAATGACAGATAGGATCAAAACCACATAAATGAACACGGCAATTTTGGTCCGACTTGCCTTTAAGGCGGATTGCAGTTGTGATGCTTCACCAATAAACTTCACCAATTTCAATATCCGGAACACCCGTAACAATCGAAAGGCCCTTACTGCTAAAAGTACTTGGGATCCCGCAAGAATATAAGAAAGGTATAGTGGAATTGTGGAAACAAAGTCTATAACCCCGTAAAAACTAAAGATATATTTCCAAGGTTTTTTAATGCTGATGATCCGGGCAATGTATTCCAAGCTAAAGAAAATGGTGATGATCCATTCCAGGGTCAGTAAGATTTTATGATGTTGCTCGTCAATATGATCAACACTTTCCAGCATGACCAAGATCACACTTAGAATAATCAATATAAAAAGGACAATATCAAAAAATTTCCCCGCAGGGGTATCGGCCTCATAAATAACCTCATGAAGTTTGTGTTTCCATCCAGAATGTGCCTTTTCATCCGTCAAGTGGCAGAATTTAATGGAACTATTTTGAGCCGGTTGTTTTTTCGCAGATATGACTCAATGATAAAAGTGGTGTTTTCATCACTTGGCATCGATGTCATTATCGACTCCAAGATATGAATATTATTGACTTGATGGTTGAGCTCAACAAACCCAAACCCTTTAAGTTTACCTTCTTTGATCAAAACAAAGCTTCGCTCGCCGGTTTCCCTTCCCTGATCCAAGAGGGCCATGCTCTTACCAAAAACGCTGTACTTGTCAAAGGCCGACAACACTCTTTCATTGCAATCCAAATCCTCATCTTTTGGATTTTTCTGTATGCAAGTTCCCTCAGAATCAATAGAGCAGGGGCATATTTCAAATTCAGAACAGATCTTGTTCAAAAAACTTCGGGCAGAGGGAACCCCATTGAATCCAATCTTCTGATTCGCTCTGGATTTACTGCTTTCGATATCCAAACTGATATGTGCCTCGCCATTTTGTTCAAAATTGATGATATGGGAAAAGAGCTTTCTTCGGTTGATGCTGTTGTGTCTGGGTTTGGTCCTCAGTAGCTCTTGATATTCCTTTAGGAGTGCCACTAATTCGCTTCCGGTTTCCTCAAAAGTGACTTTTTTGGTCTCTTTTTGGAGTTTTCGTGCCAAACTGCCAACATTGGTGAAATGTTGGTTCACTCGTTTCTTAATGTTCTTGGTCTTGCCCAAAAAGATGATTTCACCATCCTTGTCGTGCATGTAGTACACTCCCGTTTCCGAAGGAAGGCTAAAGACCATATCCAATTGCGTTGGGGAGAGTTCTCCATGGGTCTCTTCCCGTACCACATTTTTTATGATGCTCTTATCCGAATCTTTACCAAGCAGCAGTTTAAACAGTTTTAGGGTGGCAATAGCATCACCATTCGCTCGGTGGCGGTCACTCATAGGAATACCCAGGGAGCGCGCCAATTTTCCCAAACTGTGTGACTCTGCATCTGGGAGCATTTGCTTGGATAGGTCAACGGTGCAGAGGGTCTTTCGTTGATAGTCGTACCCCAATCGCCTAAATTCGGTCCGAAGGATGCGATAATCAAATTGGGCGTTGTGCGCTACCAAGGTGGCTCCTTCGGTAATTTCCACAATACGTTTGGCCACTTCATGGAATTTTGGGGCGGAACGTAGCATTTTATTGTTGATTCCGGTAAGTTTTGCCACAAAAGGTTGTATTTCCCGCTCTGGATTTATCAAGCAGATAAATTTGTCCACCACTTTGCGGCCATCAAACCGATGAATGGCAATTTCCATAATGCCCTCTTCATTGTATTTTCCTCCGGTACTTTCTATATCAAGTATGGCGTACATGAAAAATTTGAATCGATTTTACTGATAATTTCTTGCCCCAAATATACTACTTCCTATGCGTACCATAGTACTGCCTTCTTCTATGGCTAGGGCATAGTCCCCACTCATACCCATGGAAAGGATGGATATTTCAGGCAATTTTTGTTGGAGTTTTTCAAAAACGGATTTAAGGTGGGCAAACTCTTTCCGTACCTGATTTTCATCCGAGGTAAAGGTCGCCATTCCCATCAACCCCATAATTTTTATATTTTCCATGGCCTTGAACTCATCAGATTGAAGAAGGTCTTGCAGTTCTGAATCATCCAGACCAAATTTAGTGTCTTCCTCAGCAATATGCATTTGAAGTAAACAGGGAATGACGCGGTCATGTTTTTTGGCCTGTTTGTTAATCTCTTTCAACAATTTTAGGCTGTCCACCCCATGAATCAAGGCTACGAACTCGGCCATATACTTGACCTTGTTTCGCTGTACATGGCCTATCATGTGCCATTCAATGTCCTTGGGCAAAGCTTCCCACTTGGCAACCATCTCCTGCACTTTGTTTTCGCCAAAGATGCGATGCCCGGTATTGTAGGCCTCCAAAATGTCCTCGTTAGGCTTGGTTTTGGACACAGCGACCAAGGTTACCCCACTGGGTAATTCAGAATTTATTTTATTGAGATTATCTTTTATAGACATAGAAATTATTACAATTCGTAAATCGCCAATCCACTGCGCAATTTAGGTTCAATATACGTGCTTTTAGGGGGCATTACCAAACCGGCATCGGCTATGGCCTTGATTTCTTCCATGGTGGTGGGCAACATACTGAACCCCACGGCAAAATTGCCGGAATCCACACTCTCCTTCATTTGGATGAGGTTGTTTTTTCCATATCCGTAGGCAATTCGTTTGTCATTTCTAAGGTCTATGATGCCCAAAATGGGCTCCAAAATGGTTTTGTGGAGAATTTGGGTATCCAATCGGCTTAGCGCATCGGTAAAGGTGTAATTGGTTTTTCTAAGGTGGAGCGAATAAAAATCGCCATCCAAATACATGCTAAAGTGATGCTTTTTTATTGGTTTTAAGGGCCCTTCTTCTTGTTTTTCAATCCGAAAATATTCATCAAGTTGAATGAGGAACTCTTCTTTGGAGTATCCATTCAAATCCTTGACCATGCGATTGAACTCATAAATCCGAATCTGTGATTCGGGAATGAGATAGGCCATAAAATAGTTGTAGGCCTCATCTCCCGTATGACGCTTATTTTCAGCTTCCATTTGTTTTGCCAGTAGATTGCTCGAGGCACTTCTATGGTGGCCATCGGCAATATAGAGTGCATCAATTTGGGCAAAGGCGGTTTCCAGTTTGGCGATGGCTTTTTCGTTGGAAATCTTCCAAAGGCTATGATTAAAACGGTCTGTGGTGGTAAAATCATACACAGGTTTCCGTTGGATTTCATCCTGAAATACTTCCCAAACAGCAGTGTTGTCAGCATACGTCATCAGTACCGGTTCGGCATTGAATCCCACCGTGTGCAAGTAATCCGCAAACAATTCTTCTCGGTGTTTAATGGTATCCTCATGTTTTTTGATGACATCGTTCCGATAATCGGCAACACTACAGGCGCAAAAGAAACCGAGGCTTTTAAAATCATCCTTTTCAATTTGATAGAGATAAAAGCTGGCTTCCTCATCTTTTTGCAGGGTGTTTTCCTCCAAAAATTCCAAATAGCGGTTGCGAACCAGATGAAAACGTTCCTTTCCTGTAATGCTTTTATGGAACTTAAACCCAGGATTGATGATGTGCAAAAAAGAAAACGGATTGTATTGGAGCACCGCTTTAAGTTCCTCATCTGAATACTCCTCATAGGAACGCGATGCTACAAAAGAAACCTTGTCCCTTGTGGGGCGGATTGCCTTAAAAGGTCTAATGAGGGCCATTCGTTTCTATTTGAATTGAGAAGAGACCTGCTCCGCTTTACGGGATTCGGAGTAGTCATAAAATCCTTCTCCGGATTTCACGCCCAGCTTTCCGGCCACAACCATATTCACTAGTAGGGGGCAAGGGGCATATTTCGGATTTTTAAAGCCGTTGTACATTACATTTAGGATGGACAGGCAAACATCCAACCCAATAAAATCCGCCAATTGCAAGGGTCCCATGGGGTGGGCCATACCCAATTTCATCACCGTATCGATTTCCTGAACCCCAGCCACGCCATTATAAAGCGTTTCTATAGCCTCATTGATCATGGGCATCAATATCCGATTAGCGACAAAACCAGGATAATCGTTGACCTCAGTTGGGGTTTTGCCCAATTCTTCCGAAAGTTGCATGATGGTTTGGGTCACTTCATCGGAAGTGCTGTAACCGCGAATGATTTCCACCAATTTCATGATGGGAACGGGGTTCATAAAATGCATGCCAATGACCTGTTCAGGTCTTTGGGTAGCTGCCGCAATTTGGGTGATGGAAATGGAGGAAGTGTTCGTGGCTAAAATAGTATCCGCTGAACATACCTCGTCCAAGTCCTTGAATATGTTAAGCTTGATATCCAAGTTTTCCGTGGCAGCTTCAACCACCAACTCCGCTTGGGAAACTCCATCTTTTAGATTCGTAAAGGTTGAAATGTTGCTAAGTGTAGCCTCTTTTTTAGCTTGATCAATGACCTCTTTGGCCATCATTCGGTCCAAATTTTTGGTGATGGTGGCCAAACCTTTGTCCAAGGAAGCCTGGGAAATATCTATCAAATGAACTTGAAATCCATTTTGCGCAAAAACATGGGCGATTCCGTTGCCCATGGTTCCCGCACCGATAACTGCTATTTTTTTCATGGTATTTTGATTAGAATTTTGTCAGTTCGAGCGGAGTCGAGAACGACAAACAACTATTTTTCAAATGATTCTATAATCTGAAGGGCCACCTGCAATGCTTTGGTACCCTGCTCCAAGGTCACCACCGGGGTAGTATCATTGTTAATGGCATCCGCAAAGGTTTCCAATTCATCCAAGATGGCATTGTTGACCTCAATTTCGGGGTTTTCAAAGTATATCTGCTTTTTCTCACCTTCGGCATTTTGCAGGATCATATCAAAATCTCCAGGTTGTTCCGGGGCGTCCTTCATTTTCACTACTTCAACCTTTTTTTCCAAGAAATCCACCGAGATGTAGGCATCTCTTTGGAAAAAACGTGACTTCCTCATGTTTTTCAATGAAATCCGACTCGCAGTTAGGTTGGCGACGCACCCATTTTCAAATTCTACCCGGGCGTTGGCAATGTCGGGCGAATTACTGATTACGGAAACCCCACTGGCATTGATTTGTTTTACTTCTGAAGGAACAACGCTCAAAATGGCATCAATATCGTGAATCATCAAATCCAATACCACGGGAACATCGGTACCTCTTGGATTGAACTCGGCCAGTCGGTGGGTTTCAATGAACATGGGGTTTTCAATTTTGTCCTTTACCGCCAAAAATGCAGGGTTGAAGCGCTCCACATGCCCCACTTGGCCCTTTATGCCATGCTTTTGGGACAGTTGCAACAATTCTTGGGCCTCTTCAAAAGTGTTGGTGATGGGCTTTTCAATAAAAATATGCTTGCCTTTTTCAATGGCTTTTTTGGCACAGTCAAAATGGGAAAGGGTAGGGGTTACGATATCCACAACGTCCACGGCATCCATTAGGGTGTTGATGTTTTCAAAATAGGTGTACCCAAATTCGGCCGCCACTTTTTTGGCGTTGATTTCATCAGGGTCGTAAAAACCAACAAGTTTGTAATGTTCTGACTGGTTCAGGAGCCTTAGGTGAATTTTTCCCAAATGTCCTGCACCCAGGACACCAACTTTAAGCATATCTCTGTTTTTTTCAAAAATACGGATATGGAGGCACTCTTCATAAAAATAACACGTGAACTGTCGGTAAAGTTTTTGAAGAACTTTTTAAATTCGTGAACCAGACCAAAACCATGAAGGACACACATAAGCATAGGGGAATGCGCAACAAATTGGCGGAGATATTGCAAGCCAAGGGAATACAGGACAAACGTGTGCTCGATGCCATACGAACCATACCCCGACATTTATTTTTGGATAGCAGTTTTGAAGACCATGCTTATCAGGACAAGGCGTTTCCCATAGGTGCGGAACAGACCATTTCGCAACCGTATACCGTGGCGTTTCAAACCGAGCTGCTTCAAGTGAAACCCAATGACAAGATTTTGGAAATAGGGACGGGGAGTGGTTACCAAGCAGCAGTGCTGTTGCATTTAAAAGCCAAAGTGTATACTATTGAACGCCAGTTGGAGCTTTTTAAAAAGACACGCTTGTTCTTTAATAAGATGCACTATAGGCCCAAGAAAATGATTTTTGGGGATGGCTATAAAGGATTGCCCGAAGAAGCCCCTTTTGATGGGATCATTGTTACCGCAGGTGCTCCTGAGGTTCCAAAACCGTTGATGTCGCAACTCAAAATTGGCGGTAGACTGGTAATTCCCGTAGGTGAGAATGAGCAGGTGATGACGCTTTTTGTACGCAAATCAGAAAAGGAGTTTGAAAAGAAGGAACTGGGTGCTTTTCGTTTTGTCCCGTTATTAGAGGATAAGAATTGATTGTGTTAAGTAGCAAGTTCAAGTTTAGGTTCAAGCACAAAGAAAAAACCAATTACCAAATTCCAAATCCCAAATCCCAAATTCCAAAAACCAGTAACTAAATAACCCAATAACTGATTAACCCAACATTCAATCAGTTGTTGAAACTCTTTTTGATACGGTCCAAATTTCGCTTGCTGTCCCGGTCCTTAATTGTATCTCGCTTATCGTATAATTTCTTACCCTTGGCCAAACCGATGTTCATTTTTGCGAGTCCCCTGTCATTTATGAAAAGGTTTAACGGAATAATAGTGTTTCCGGTAGTAACGACTTCTTTTCTGAGTTTTTTCAATTCCCTTTTATTGAGGAGCAGTTTTCGTTCCGCTTTGGGTTTATGGTTGTAATGCCCGCCATGACTGTACTCATCAATCTGCATGTTGATGACAAAAAGTTCCCCTTTGTCATTGAACTCACAAAAACTTTGGGATATGGAAGCTTTCCCCAAGCGAATGGATTTTATCTCGGTACCTCCCAATACAATACCTGCGGTATACGTCTCCAAAATCTCATAATCGAATCGGGCCCTTCTGTTTTTTATGTTGATGTTTTTCTGCATTGTGGGCAAAAATATAAACTCTTTGCCAAGAAAATTGTAATGTTATGGGAGATTTTACGATTATCTATAAAACCAAGCCCATGAAGAAAATCTTAGTTCCCCTGATTTTGCTTTTGACTTTTGCCTGTAAAGAAAAATCAAAAACCCAGCTTACTGCTCAGGAAATAGTGGATAAATCCATTGCAGAAAGTGGAGGAAAACTTTACGAAGACCACTCAACCTCCTTTGACTTCCGAGACAGAACGTATGTGTCTGAAAATAAACAGGGTAAAAAGGTATTAAAACGCATTTTTCAGGTGGATTCGGTTACCATAACCGATGTTAAAACAGGAAATGAGTTTCAACGTTTTATGAATGACTCGCTTGTTGCTGTTTCAGATTCCATAGCAGGTCGATATGCCAATTCGGTGAATTCGGTGCATTATTTTGCGAGACTTCCTTATGGATTAAATGACGCAGCGGTGAACAAAAAGCTTTTGGGCAATGAAACCATCAAAGGAAAAGAATATTACAAAATAAAAGTGACCTTTGATCAAAGCGGTGGAGGCGACGATTATGATGATGTGTATGTGTATTGGTTTGATGTGGAGACTTTTAAGCCGGACTATTTAGCCTATAGCTTTCATGTAAATGGTGGAGGACAACGGTTCAGAAAAGCTTATAATGAACGGTATGTAGGTGGAATCCGGTTTGTAGACTATGAAAATTACAAACCAGAAGATGAGGATGCTGACATATTACAGATTGGACAACTTTTCGATACAGGTGAACTGGAACTCCTTTCAAAAATAGAGCTTACCAATATAAAAGTAGAGGCGGATTAATCCATTTTAAGGCGGATGTCCGTAGGTATACCATCAACGATGCGCACAATGAACAAGCTGCTATTGTCGTCGTCGTCCATAGCATTGTATTTTTCAATATTAATGACCTTGTTCACAAAGTTTGGAGTGGTATTGCTGTGTCCGACTACCAAAACGTTCAGTCCTTCATTTTCAGCTTTAAACTGTTCAACATCCAACGTATTGGGGTCATAATATTTTATATCAATGTTTTTTTTGACCGAAGTGGGGGCAGCTGTCATGGAGGTGCGCTCGTAGTTTGTGGAATAAATGACATCCAAATCAATTGGGTCAAAGACTTCAGCCCATCGAATGGCCCTGTCCAGCCCATCTTGGTTTAACTCGGGGTCAGGATTGTCCGGGTCGGTTCTGTCCTTTTCGGCATGCCGGATAAAATAGAAGGTGGAAACCACAGGATCTTCCACAATTTTCGTATCTTTTTTGCAGCTGATACTTCCAATAATAATTGCAAATGCAATTAAGAGTTTGGTTATTCGCATAGTATTGGTCTAAAGTTTCCCTTAGTTTATAGTATTCGCTTTTAAAAGTAACGTTTAATTTTCTATTTTCCTGTATGCGTAGACTTTTGGTTTGTATACTAATAGGGTTGATGTTTGTGGTTGGATCGTCACAAGAGGTTGATTTACCGGCAGATTTCCGGCAACATACGCTCACTCAGTTCAATGCCAATTTGTTGAACGCCACGTATACTTCTGATTGGAACAACCCAAATTCTTTTTCCATTTGGACCCGTTGGCAATGGCAGTCCGTGGATGGGGATCCCACCACTATCTTTGCAAATTATTCCCATCAAATCAATACCACATCATCCGTTGCTTTGGGGTTTCTTCAGCATAATACCGGTGTTTTTTTAAATGTTGGGGCTCACCTTACCTATGTGCATACATTTTTATTGGATGATGGAGTAGAGCTACTGGCAGGAATAAACCTTTTTGCCTTCCAAGAAAGCTTGGCGGATGACCGTTTTGTGCCAGATCCAGATTTGGATGTACCTCAATTAGAAAGTAACAAGGATTTTATTCTTCAGTTTTCTCCTGCAGTTCGATTGAATGTTAATCAATTTAGTGTAGGCCTTGCTTTTGAAAATGGTTTTGGGTTCAATCTGTCAGATAGTGGGAACGGTCCAGAAAATTTTCAAATTTTCACGGGAACCCTAAGCAACGATTTCAATGTAGGGTTATTCCCCACTTGGGGGGCTAGTTTTGTACGACCTTTGGTCTATGTCAAATCTATCCCAAATGGAGATACTCAATTTGGTTTAAACACCTTGTTATCGACCCCCAAATTTTGGGCTCAAGGGGGCTATAATAGCTTTTATGGGGCTTCAGGAGGAGTTGGGGTGACTTTTGCCCGTGTATTTTCTATTGGAGGACTAATGGAATTTGGTGGGGATTCCGAGTTGAGTGATGGTGAGTCAACTTTTGAGTTGGTAGCTTCCTACCAATTTGGCGCAACAGATAATCGGAATAAAGTGGTTGGCTTTGATGTGGAAAAAGATGATGCTTTGGCACAAGAACGGATGGCGGAAGAGGCTAGGTTACAAAGACTTGAAAAGCAGGAGGCTCAAGAAGCTGAACAGTTGCGACGACAACAACTTACGGAGGAACAGCGGGTTCGTGACTCCATTGCTCAAGCCGAATTGGAAGCTTCAAGGTTGCAGCAGCAAAGGGATAGTATTGCTCAACTACGGAAAAAGCAACAGCAAGATAGTATCGCCCAAGTATTGGAGCAAAAGAAGCGGGATAGCATAACCGCCATTCAACAACAGGAAGTGGAATTACGGCCTAATGAAAGATATGAAGAAGTGGCCAGTGAGGATGGCTTGGAACCTGGGTTTTACCTTATTGCCAATGTTTTTGGAACCAAAAAATACTATGAAAGTTTTATGCTAACCCTGAAACAGAAAGGTCTAGATCCAAAATCGTTCTACCGAAACGTAAACAAATATAACTACGTCTATTTGGAGCGCTACAATACCATGGAAGAAGCCCGAAAGGCTAGGGATAGCCAGTTTAATGGTAGGTACACGGACAAGATCTGGATTTTTAGAGTGAGGGGGAAATGATTCGAAACAAGATTTAAGATGGTTCTTGATTACATTCGGCCACTATTCTCTGTGGTTTGTTGTAGTGTTTGTAATTTTTCACATAATCGGTATCAAAAAAATTCTTCATAAAGTTTTCCCTATAGGCATATTTTGCGTATCCATATTTATGGGATGCCTCCTCAAGAACATAAGTGAAGATTTCCAAAAAGTCGTCACGTTTCGCGGCTTCCTCGTGGTTTAGCATCTCTAGACAAAAATCTGTGGTAAATAGATGTTTATCGATTATCTCATCCATGATTCCACTGGTATACCAAGTTCGACTGAATACTGTGGTCTTTTTTCCGGTTTTTTGTTCAATCAAGTCAATGGAAGAGGGGCCCATATCGGACACTTTTTGGATGAGCTTGCCCCAATCGGGGTGTGCAATTACCTCAGATCTATTGAGGAAATATTGGGTTATTTCCTCAAAAAATTTCAGCTGTTTTGGACCTTTTAATGCATTATCCTCAATTTTTTTGGATACTTGGCTCACCCAATCTTCATTTTGAAAGATACTTTCCCATTTCATTTTTTTAGCTTCATTTGTTTCTAAGGCTTCCAAACATTCTCCCCAAAGCTTTTTCATTTCGGCATCTTCGTTGTTCCAATAAAGGCGCAACAATTTTAACTGCTCCAAGAGTAATCCCCCAATCGTACTATTGTCTTTTATTAATTCTGTCAGGTAAAAGAATTTTTTTCTCAATACAGAATGGGATTTTTTATCCTTTACTTGGGGATCAATTCCCAATTCAAGCAAATATTTAAGCATTTCATAGGCTTCTGGACCAGTTCCTATGGCAAAATGGATAGCATTGCCCCATGGACTCGCGAAATGGATATCGGCTCCAGCAGCAATGAGTTCTTTTACGGCATCAAAGGACCCTATACCTTTTTGACAAGCTTCTACGGCCAGAAGAAATGGAGTCTGTGAATGGTAATTTTGAATATCTACCTTAACCCCTTTGCCAAGCAAGTATTTTACTATTTCCAGATGTCCTTGACTACAAGCGGTGCCCAGAGGTGTGCTATAGGGTATACCTGCGATGGTTTCTCCTGGAATATCTATAGTTTTTCTGCCATATTCGGAATTAAGCGGAACCCTTTCTTCGGTAAGCGCTTGCACCCTCACCAAATCACCATCATGGATGGCGTTAATGAGCTCCTCACTTTTTTTGGTTAAATCCTCCACGGTATAGTGTTCTATAAACTGTTAGGTAATTATTTTCTGGCGGCAATCAGGGTTAGTTTTATTT
Organism: Muricauda sp. MAR_2010_75; assembly: GCF_000745185.1. Classification (NCBI taxonomy): domain Bacteria; kingdom Pseudomonadati; phylum Bacteroidota; class Flavobacteriia; order Flavobacteriales; family Flavobacteriaceae; genus Allomuricauda; species Allomuricauda sp. MAR_2010_75. The sequence continues at coordinate 4,033,608 of NZ_JQNJ01000001.1, read as the reverse complement.
TGATTGGGTGTTATGTGAATGGAAAGTAAGGCAATAGAGAGGTCTTCAATTGCCGTAATTTATGAATGCCAACTTTGGGTTGATGGATGCCTAATCCTCAAGTTGCCAATCTACCTTTCAAGAAGACTTTTTTTTGATTTACCATACCATCAAGTGGTCCAAACAGATAATGGGTTGATGGGATAAATTCAGTATCGGGTATGGTGCTCATGGCCTGGGCTCTTTAAAATTGAGCCATGAGCTAAAGTTTTCCATGAGTGAAGGAAAAATGAAAAGCCAAATAATATATGAACCGATTACAGCTTCCTATTCAATGACCCTAATCCTAACTGCATTTGGGCGAACGAGTCCGCCAGCACCAGCACTTACCAGGTTTTTAATAAAATTTCCGTTGGAGTCATATTGTCTTACTTCGGAAGTGCCCCCACTGCCAATTAAAAAGTCGCCATTGGGGAAAAAGTCGACACCTTCCGGCTGATTGATACCAGTGGAAATTACGTTTTTCACAAAGTTGCCTTCAGAATCGAATTGAACCACTTTGTTGCCCGTCCAGTCATTGGCAAAAAGATTGTCATTTTCATCAAACCAAATGTTTGTGGGACCTTCAACGTCTGAAGCGATGAACTTTCCAAGGTCGTTGCCCTCTGAATCAAATTTTTGAACAAAGGCACCACTATAGGAGGATACATAGAGATTGCCTTCGGAATCCCAATCCAGACCAATACTTTGAGGAACAGCTACACTGGTAAACTTGTCAATCAAGGTACCATCCAATCCATACCGAAGCACAAGTCCATCACCTTGCCACTGCAACACATACAACAAATTATCTGCGCCGATTTTCATACGTGTAGGACCACCGATGTTGGTTGCAAAACTGCCAATCAGTGCCCCGGTAGCCGCATCGTGCCTATTGATTTTGCCGGAACTTAAATTGGAGATGAGCACTTGGCCTTGATCTTCCAAAAAGACAATATCTTGCGGCCAGGCAAGTTCTTCATCAATAAAGACTGTTGGATTTTGTCCGTTTTCATCATATCGAAATATTTTCCAAGGCCCATTGTTGAAATTCACGGCATCGCTCACATAGATATACGTGCCGGGTTGCGGTTCAGAATCAACAATGGTCAACGCAATGGTTTTTGATAGGCTTCCAACGGCTGCTTCAACCGTGGAATTTCCAACTTTCTGACCCGTTACCATTCCATTTTGGTCAACGCTTACATTGTCGTTGTTGGCCGACCAAGTCACGGTTTCCGTAATAGCAATGTCTAGTCCAAACTGATCCGTTCCCATGACACTCAGCGAAGTAGTATTGGTGCCAAAAAGATCAAGTTGGTTACCGTTCGATGAACCAATGCTAATGCTGGACAGCACAGGTGTGTTGTCGGGAGAATCATCCGTACTATTGGAATCTGAACTGCAGGCACTGATTAACGTAAGGAGAAGTAAAAAAATAGGACTCATATAAGGATGTTTTGCTCTCATTGTTCAAAAGTTTCAAGGTTGGGGAGGTATACCATAACGTATCCACACAAATGAATACATAAAATCTATAGAGGGTATAAATCCTTATAAAGATTTACACAATGGGACGAAGTTCTAGGGATTAGCTGGCGGCAGACTCCAGAAATGACTTTGGAGTGGTTCCCGTAAACTTTTTAAAAGCGTTGTAGAAAGACACTCTATTATTAAAGCCACAGGCGTACATTACATCGGAAATAGTAAGGGATTGATCTTTTTCCAACATTTCCTTAGCCTCTTCAATTCTGTATTTATTGATGAAATTGAAAAAAGTGGAATCAAACTGTTCATTGATGACTTGAGAGCAATGGTGTCTGGAGACGTTGAGGTTTTCAGCCAGATCATCCAGTCTGAATTCACTTTTTAAATAGGGTTTGACCTCTTCCATATACTTTTGCAGGTTTTCTTTGAGTTCCATTGCATAGCCGTGGGTCAATCCTGTGGTTTTGTATTTTATGATGGGCATTATTTTGTTCATGGGAGTGCCTTCAAAAACTTCTGGCTGTGCAAATCCAAAATAGGCAAGCATGGAGATAAAGAAAATCATGGATGCTCCAATGAAGTAATCGTGCTCCTTTTGCAAAATACCCAAACCCTGCAGGACAAAGTAGGATGAAAAAGAAATTACATACGCCAAATACGAAAATGAGACCCATTTTAACCAAAGGTCTTTGTTGAAACCAGCGGTTCCTTTTTTAAGTCGGGTGTAGATGAGCGCAAAATACAGCAGCATAAGTGCTATTATTGCAATCTCCTCATAGTATGTAAAAAAGTACAAGTGCAAAATAATGGTTCGGTTTTGTAACAATTCCATTTTTGTTGCAGAATCCATTACATATACTCGGGAGTAGTTCAGTAGAAGAATCAAAAAAGGCAAAAAATGCAGGAGGTCTTTCCCTCTAAATTTGGTGCCGTAGAGCACCCTTCGGATGTAAAAATATAATATTGGTCCGTATAGCACCCAAACCAATACATTGGTAAAAAGGAGTCCGATAAAGTCTGCGGTAAAGAGTTTTTTGGACCAGTATAGTGTATTGTAGAATACATTATAACCAAAAAGCAGCACATAAATACCCAAAAGGCTATTGGCCCATCGGTCTCCCTTTTTCTTCAAAAAAAGAAGAATCGCCAAAATCAGGGCGAGAAACGAAAATAGGGAAAATAGATATTCGTAAATGTTCATCTTAACCTGGTAAAGGTCTGGTTTTCAATGTGTACCCGTAACGGACTTAGGGCAATTATTTTTTTACTTCCTTTTGCACCAAGTGCTCCAGATACGTTAAGGTATTAATCAAATACTTTCGATCACGGGTCATGGTACTCAAGGCCACGGCCCCTTGGATCATAGTGAACAATTGTTTGGCAAATTGAAGCGGAGGAACCGGCAAATGGATTTCATTCTGATTCACTCCATTTTCTAGGACCAAGGCCATTTTGCCTTCAATCTCTTTAATGGTTTCTTTTACGGCCGCAGCTAGAAGATTGTTGTTGTTTTGGGCATCCACCCCAACGTTCAATATGGGACAGCCTCCAAGGGGCAAGGTAAAAACATCGTATTGTTTGTAAAAATGCAGTAAGGAAAACAACTTGTCCAATGCCATCCCCTCAATCTCCAATTTTTCGTCAATGACGTCCATTAAAAGATTTCGGTTGTACTCAAATGCAGACAGGGCCAAAGCTTCCTTGTTTTCAAAATTTCCGTAAATGGCACCTTTGGTGAGCCCAGTGGCTTCCGTAAGGTCGCTCATACTGGTTCCCACGTAGCCAAACTTGTTGAAAATGGGCGCTACGGTCTCTATGATGTATGCTGTGGTACGTTCTGCTTTCTTGGTCATGGTGGCTGGTTGGTGTTGGGTAAACTAAGATATAAAAAAACATATACTGTTTGGTATGTGAAAAGTGTAAAGCCACTATTTTAACAGTCTTGCAATCTTTTTGGGTCCAAAAAATTGAGTTGAATAGATGTTTTTAGAAAGATACGCTGGTTATCCCCAAACTCTTTTTAGGAATTTGATGAAATTTTGGCTTGTAATATTCTCAATATCGACTTCTGAATACCCTCTTTTGGACAACAATGCTGGAATTTTCTGCAAATCGGCAATGGTATCCACATCATAAGGCCCCTGTTCAGTGCCAAAACCACCATCTAAATCGGTGCCGATGCCAACGTGATTGGTGTTTCCGGCCAATTGGCAAATGTGGTCCATATTATTCACCATAATCTCCAAATTGACCCCCATTTCTTTGGGGTCCGATTTTCCCCGAATCCAATTCGGGACCATCATCCAGGCATCCAAAGCAATCCCAATTACGGCTTCTCGTGAAATCAATTCTTTGAGTTGCTCATCTGAAAACTGCCGGTTGTGGTCCACAAATTTTCGGCAAAGCTGATGACTGGCCCAAACAGGACCGTTATAGACATCCATGGTTTCCCAAAAACTCATATCACACAAATGCGTAGCATCCAAAATAAGGTTGAGTTCTTCTATTTTTTTAAGCAATTCCCGCCCTTTGGCCCCAATACCACCAACGGAATCCGTACCATGTGCATAAATTCCTGGACCATAATGTGCTGGGCCGATGGCTCTGAGGCCAGCCTCATACGATTTTTCCAAATACCCCATGTCCACAATGGAATCGGCACCTTCGAGGCTTAAAATGTACCCAATGGGCTTTTTCCCGTCCTCGCTTGCCCACAGTTTGAGGTGTGAGTCCAAACCTTCAATATCTGTTATTTGAACCATTTCCCCAGCTTCTTCCATGGCTTTGTACCAAGCCAATTGCCCCTGGGTTTGGGCCCAAGCCTGCTGTTGGGAATGCCAACCGGGAAGCGGATTGTCCTTTCTTACGTAGCGTGCAATTTGCGTAGCAACGCAAAGTCCCACATTGCCTTTTCGCATGCCAGGAAAGGAAACCGTGTTGTTGCCGCGGTCAGGTTTATCGGTTTTTCCCTTTTCTCGCTCACGGATTTCCGAAACAGGAACGGTAAGGTCACGATTCCACTCCATGGCATTCATAGCGAGGTCTAAATGGGCATCAAATAAAAACATAGGATTTACTCTGTATGAAGTTCAAACATGGCTTCAATTTCTACGGGAATGTTTTCAGGGAGCATCATGCCTACGGCACTTCGCACCCCTATGCCATTTTCTTTTCCAAATACATCTGCCATCAACTCACTAAAACCGTTAATAACATAGGGATGCTTCCCAAATTCCGGGGTACAATTGACCATTCCCAACACCTTGACGACCCTTTTTATCTTATCCAAGCTCCCAAAATGGGTGATGATGGTGGAAAGCATGGTCAATCCCACTTGTCTTGCTGCCAATTTAGCTTGATCGGCATCCAAGTCGTCCCCGGCACGCCCTTTCATTAGGGAACCGTCCAAATTAACGGTGCCTTGGCCCGATACATATAAAAAATTATCCACTACCAATACAGGTCTGTACACTCCAGCAGGTGGTGGAGCAGGTGGGAGTTGAAGTTTTAATTCTTCAACTCGTTTTGAAGGTGAAGTGTTCATGTTTAAGGTATATTATCTCAGATTACATTAAGTTTTTAAACTGTAAGAACCTTCAATTCGAGTGAAATTTTGCAAAAATTTTATATCGAGAATACGGTTTTTGAAGATTGAATTCGATTCTCGATACTCATTTTCTCCACTTTGTTCCGAAAACGAACTCGAACTGACGAATTTTTCTTCAAAATATACAACTAGTACTAAATTATCATATTTAAAGCAAGTACGCCAAGGAGTCCCATAATGCCAACCAGGGTTTCCATAACGGTCCATGTGGATAGGGTTTCTTTTACTGATAGATTGAAATATTCCTTGAACATCCAAAACCCAGTATCGTTGACATGGGACAACATTAAACTTCCGGAACCTATGGCCAAAACCATCAATTCTGGACTTGTTCCCGTACCTGATGCCAACGGGAGTGCAATTCCAGCCGCGGTTAAACCTGCAACCGTAGCAGAACCTACACTCACCCGAATAGCGGTGGCGATGAGCCATGCCAAGACCAAAGGCGATATGGTGGAGCCTTTAAGGCTATCGGCAATGTAATTGCTCACATGACTATCAATCAATACTTCTTTGAGTGCCCCGGCGCCAGCAATGATCAACAAAATCATGGTGATGCTGGAAACTGAAGATGAAATGGAGTTCATTAGAGTGGACATGTCTTTGCCTTTTGAAATCCCTAGGGTGAATATGGCCAGCAAAACGGAAATCAATAACGCAATAACGGGATTCCCAATGAAGGTTAGGATGTTTCTCAAAAGACCTTCTTCCAGAAAATTTTCAGCAGCAATGGCAACACCGATCAGTAGTATTGGTGAAAGGGCGGTAAAAATGCTGGTAAAGGTTGATGGAAGCTCCTCCTTGGGGATGATATTGGGATTATAGAATTCTTTGAGGGGCTTTGCTTCGACATTTTTAATGGTTCGGGCAAACAAAGGACCGGCCACAATAATAGCGGGAACTGCAATGATGAGTCCGTATAGCAATGTTTTTCCGATATCCGCATTGAACATGGCGGCAATGGCCGTAGGTGCAGGGTGGGGCGGGAGGTATCCATGTGTTACGGATAACGAAGTGAGCATGGGGAGCCCCACATAAAGTAACGGCAATCCCGTTGAAATTGCGACTGTGAATACCAATGGAATCAGAATCACAAAACCTACGGAGTAGAACATGGGTATCCCCACAATAAAACCGGTTAGGACCATGGCCCATTGTACGTGTTTTATTCCGAATTTATTCACCAATTGTGTAGTAATCTGTTGAGCGGCTCCACTGTCGGCGACCAGTTTTCCCAACATGGCCCCAAGGCCCAGAATCAATACCAAAAAACCCAAGGTATTTCCAATGCCCCGTTGGATGGATTGCACCAAATTACCCAATTCCATGCCTTGGAAAATGCCCACGAACAGACATACGATGATGAAGGCTAGGAAGGCATTCAATTTGAATTTGGCAATTAAAACGAAGAGCAGAAAAATACCGAGAACGGCAATAACGATTGGCATAGTTAGGAGTTGTATTTGAGCTAAAATAAGGATTTAAACCAAATAAAGGATGTCGGCTTTTGATTTCAAACCGTAGCTTTAGGTTTTTAAGGAAACAAAAAGCCTTCCCCACAAAAGCAGAGAAGGCTTTCAAATATAGTTATGCTGAAATTATTCTATCAACTCACCTTGATTTCGGAAGACAAGTTCGTCATCAAAGGAATCCAGCAGCACCACACTGTCTGATGTAATGTTCCCGGAAAGCAGTTCCTTGGATAGATTGTTCAGCACTTCTTTTTGAATCAATCGTTTCACAGGTCGTGCACCATACTGGGGATCATACCCTTTTTTGGCCAAGTAATCGATGGCCTCTTCAGTGGCATCCAAGGTGATGTGTTGTTTGGACAACATTTTCTTTAAGTTGTTCAACTGAAGCTCTACAATGGCCTTAATATCAGCCTTGTTCAACGGAGCGAACATGATAATATCGTCTATTCGGTTCAAGAACTCGGGACGAATGGTCTTACGCAACAAGCCCATCACTTCAACCCTTGCAGCTTCTGAAGCACTTTCCATATCCACAGCATCTTCAAACTTCTCCTGAATGATATGGCTACCCATGTTGCTCGTCATGATGATGATGGAGTTCTTAAAATCCGCCACACGCCCTTTGTTATCGGTCAACCTACCTTCGTCCAATACCTGTAACAAAATGTTGAAGGTATCTGGGTGTGCTTTCTCAATCTCATCCAACAGAATCACGGAGTAGGGTTTTCTGCGTACAGCTTCGGTCAACTGTCCTCCCTCATCGTATCCCACATATCCTGGAGGTGCACCCACCAATCGGCTCACCGAGTGACGCTCTTGGTACTCGCTCATGTCTATCCGGGTGATGGCGTTTTCATCATCGAACAGATATGCGGCGAGTGTTTTGGCCAACTCGGTTTTACCAACACCAGTGGTACCCAAGAAAAGGAAAGAACCAATGGGTTTCTTCTCATCCTGTAATCCCGCTCTACTTCTTCGAATGGCATCCGAAACGGCCACAATGGCCTCCTCTTGGCCTACTACACGTTTGTGCAGTACATCTTCCAATTTCAAGAGTTTTTCACGTTCACTTTGCATCATCTTGGTTACGGGGATTCCCGTCCATTTGGCCACTACTTCAGCAATGTCTTCATAAGTGACCTCTTCCTTGATCAAGGTTCCTGCGCTTTGTTGTTCAGCAAGCTCTTCTTGGAGCTTATCCAACTTTTCCTGCGCTTCCTTGATTTTGCCATAACGAAGCTCGGCCACTTTTCCGTAATCACCGTTTCGTTCGGCGCGTTCCGCTTCGAGTTTATAGTTTTCGATATCCTCTTTTGTTTTTTGGATATTGTCCACCACCGTTTTTTCACTTTCCCATTTGGCAAAGATTTCATTTCGCTCTTCTTTGAGATTGGCCAACTCTAGGTTCAAGGTCTGCAATTTGGCCTTGTCATTTTCTCGTTTGATGGCCTCAATCTCAATTTCTAACTGCATGATTTTTCGGTCCAACACATCCAATTCTTCGGGTTTAGAGTTGATTTCCATGCGAAGCTTGGAAGCTGCCTCATCCATAAGGTCAATGGCCTTATCGGGCAAAAATCGGTTGGTGATATAACGTTGTGACAACTCAACCGCGCCAATTACCGCCTCATCTTTGATGCGTACCTTGTGGTGCGCTTCGTATTTTTCCTTGATTCCTCGCAAAATGGAGATGGCACTTTCGGTATCGGGTTCGTCAACCATTACCTTTTGGAACCTACGCTCCAAGGCTTTATCCTTTTCAAAATATTTTTGGTACTCATCCAAGGTAGTGGCACCAATGGCCCGAAGTTCCCCTCTGGCTAAAGCAGGTTTCAGGATATTGGCTGCGTCCATCGCACCCTGTCCACCTCCGGCACCTACCAGAGTGTGGATTTCATCAATGAAAAGGACGATGTTGCCGTCTGAGGAAGTAACTTCCTTGATAACGGCTTTCAATCGTTCCTCAAACTCACCTTTATATTTTGCACCGGCAATCAAGGCACCCATGTCCAAGGAGTAAATAGTTTTCTCCTTAAGGTTTTCGGGAACGTCGCCTTGTACAATCCGATGGGCCAAACCTTCCGCGATGGCGGTTTTACCCACACCGGGTTCGCCGACCAACATGGGGTTGTTCTTGGTCCTACGGGACAGAATCTGCAAAACCCTTCTTATTTCCTCATCACGGCCAATAACCGGGTCCAACTTGCCGTTATCGGCCAATTGGTTGAGGTTTTTGGCGTATTTATCCAAGGAATTATAGGTTTCCTCAGCACTTTGCGAAGTCACCTTTCCACCTTTACGCAATTCTTGGATGGCAGCATTCAGGTCTTTCTCGGTAACGCCTTGATCCTTTAAAATCTGGGCGATTTTACTTTTTGATTTAAAAATGGCAAGTAGCAAGTGCTCCACGGACACAAATTCATCGCCCATGTTCTTTGCAACGATACTTGCTTCATTCACGGTTTTGCCGGCTTCCCTGGAAAGCATGATTTCACCCCCGGAAACCTTGGCAAAGCTCTGGAGTTCCTTATCCAAGATTTGGTTGAGGAGTGCGACGTTGACGTTCAATTTTTTCAAAATGAATGGAAGAACGTTTTCATCGACCTCGCCAATAGCCTTGAACAGGTGTTCGTTCTCTATTTGTTGATGGCCAAATTCTTGGGCCAATTGCTGTGCCCTTTGAATGGCCTCCTGTGATTTTATGGTAAAATTATTAAAGTTCATAGTCTTTGTTTTCTGCATAAGGGTCAACAATCTTACCAATACGGACTAACCGTCAAAATGTCTGTAAAGCCCTAGAAATAAAAGACATTTCGTCAGTTGTAAGCTTTTTCACGGTTCACGACATATCCCTTAAATTTGCATTATGGGAATATTTGACAGTGTCTTCGGAAAGAAGGAAAAAGTAGTAGAGGAAAAGAAGCAACTACCTTGGATACATTTGGAATCCTTGGGGCAGTTGGAAGAGATAACGAAAAAATCAAATCATAGGGCCCAAGTCATTTACAAGCACTCCACAACCTGCGGAATAAGCAGCATGACCTTACGAATGTTCAACGATACTCATGAACTGGACACGGAATGCGATTTGTATTTCTTGACGATTCAATCGCATCGGGAAATTTCAAATGCGGTGGAAGCCCAGTTTGAGGTTCGGCATGAATCCCCTCAATTGATTATCATTAAAAATGGGAAAGTGACCTTTGATACTTCGCATGGGGCTATTTCTGAGGTCAACCTAAAAGACTTTTTGTAAGAGAAATGAGGAAAACTGCTAGTTCGAGCAATTTATTTTAATAATTGCTTTTGAAAGTTTTTTCCTTAAAGAAAAACCCCGGAAATTTTAAGGATTTCCCACAGTAGGCTTTAGGTGGAATTTTTTAGCTTGCGGGTGCAGCATTCCCCAATCTAACATTTTCTAAAACCTACTTATCATGAGAAAGTCTACTTTCCCAAAATTTGCTGCAACCTTATTTTTTGTTTTGTCAATTCATTTTTCCTGTGAGAAGGAAGAACCGTTGGTCCTGGAAACCGACCAAGACGTCAATGCTAAGGCAGGTCCTTACACCCTAAACTCTGTGGACATGGAGGGTATCCCAAAGATTACCGATTTCCTGAGTTCCCGGGCGGGCAAGGATATTTTTAAAGCCTCGGCCACTGGAAAAAACGACGGGCCCACTATTGCTGAGGAAGTAATTAGGGTCAACGATTCCTTGGGGCAGTCCAATTACTCGTTTCACTTTACTCTGCCGGACAGTGCGGAGAATGAGTTTTACAATTTAGTAGTGGGCGAATCGGAGGACGGACAGCCGCAGGAACCTATGGTTTTTCACTATGTATGCGACCCCGAACACTATGAAGCGTTCGAGGAGAGTGGTTTTGATCCCACGGCCTTTGTAGGAACGATGAGCATGTATCCTTTTGACCAAATTTTCAGTGACGGCTCCCTTTCCAAGGATATTTGCGTGGAACATGACCAATATGGCGATCCCATTCCGTGCATTAGGACCAATGTTACGAACGGTTCCGGTGGTGGTGGAACAGGTACCAGCATGGGCGGGGCACAATTTAGCAGTGGTTTTGATTCACCTACGGTGGCTTCCTATTCCATTTCTATCACCGTATACCACGTAACGCCTGATGGCAGGACCTTTAGCTATGGGTCGGGCAGTGTTTGCCAACATCCAGGGGAGTGTCAGGTTATCTATGAGATGTCTACAAAGGCGAACAACAAGGCCACCGATAGAGGTTGCACCAAATGCCCAAGTGCTCCAGGAGGCGTGGCCGCCAATATGGCCAGCCGTACAAAGTTGCTTGTTAATGGGCTTAGGACGAAATTGACGCTTTCTACCAATGAAATAAACTTTCTTTTAAGAAATGGTCAACTAACTCAAGGGCTCACTTCATTTTTGGCAAAGAATAAGTCTGCTACAGCAAAAGCATATGCAAGATTCATACTAGTAGGTATAATGAATGGTAATAATGTGAATTTTGGGCAAGATTATAGAGGTCAAATGTCTTCTAGTGAAATAATTATTTTTAATTCTCTAAGTATATTTGAACAAATGGCATACTTATTTAATGCTCAAAAAGCTACATGGAAGGCACAAGATCTATACCCAAATTCATTATACAACGGTAAGGGAGATGCTTTTAGACATGCATACTTCAATGCGCTGAATGCAATTCTGCTGGGCCCCTCATTGGCAGAAGATTTGGCAACCGCCCATGAAGATAAACCATTTGATTATTCAAACCATTACAAAGAAAAGCAAATGGATTTGTTTAATAATCAGGTTGGACGGACAAAAAAAGACTGGTTAGCAGATGGCTACCAATCATTGCCCGCAAGCATATTGGATGCTATGGCAAAAGGAGAATTAAGATATTTATCAAACTTGCAAGGTGGCGGTGCTAGTGGTCCGGCAACTAATCAATCTAAGTTAATACCAACAAATTGAATAAAATGAAAAAGGCGTTAATTATATTTATTTTATCCATCTTTTTCCTTTCCTGTGATTGTAAAAATTGCGGGGATCACAGAAATTTCATTGTTACAGATTTCTCCCAAAAAAGAGTGGATACACTTGTCCCGTATAAAAATAAAAGCTATGTGGGTTACTTTATTAGAATAAAAGGTTATGTCAATGACACTATAAAAATCAAGAGAGAAGGGTATTATGACAAAAACCTAATTGGTAAAATAGATACGTTAATGAATGGAGATTATTATGGAACAGAAAATATCATCTGGACCTTTGATCCCTACCGGGCAAGCGAAGGAAAATTGGAAATTGAATATAGTCTTTAAATAATGTGGTTTATAAATACATAAAGGTCACATAGGTGCTGCCCGAATTATTCTTAAACCATTAATATCTATTTCCATAGCCCATAAAAATGAAAAAAGTAATATTGTTTTCGGTTTTAGCTCTTTTATTACTGTTTGGGAGCACCTTTGTTTTTAAGTTATCCGAAAGAAATGCTTATAAAAGCAGAGGCGAGGCACTCATTCTCAAAGTTGAAACATACAAGAAAAAAAATGATTCGCTCCCGGAAACAATAAAGGATATAGACCAGTCAAATGTAGAAATGGAGGAAGGACCGTATTATGATAAAATTAGTGATACGGATTACCGCATCTATTTTAACATAGGTTTTGACAAGCAATTGGTCTATAGCTCTAAAACACGAAAATGGGAAGATAAACTATAATACATTTTCTTGAAAGAATGTTGTAATGGAGAAGACAATAAATTTCATAAAAATCCCCGGCAACCGCCGGGGACTTTCATTTAATTAAACTGATATTGTGAGACGATGCCCTTTAACCTTGCTTTGAGGTCTTCTCCGGCATCGTAGACCATTTGTTCGTTGGATGGGAAAGGAACCTCTCGGGCATTTAAATAAATTAAAAGGTCATCTTCCAATGCTCTTTTGTCGCCTTGAAAGTTGGCAAATATATGTTCAAATACAAATTGACTGGATAGGGGGTAGGCATTGATTTCCTGCCCGCTTCTTAAATCCGTAAACCTAACTTTAGCACCAATTTGAGCAACCTTGCTCTGGGTAAATTGGAAGAACCTACAGGTAACGGTACGCATTTTGTCTACTTTGATGTCATTGCCCAAACTGTCCTTTGCGACATTTCCATTGGCATCCAAAACATATTCCCAGCCATCTTTAATTTGTTTTTCCTTGATGATTTGGGTTTCATTGACACGCTCCGGGGAAATATTGATTTCCATAAAATCCAAGTTCATGGCATAATCATATTTTATATTGGACAAGGGGTTGGTATGGTATTGCAACCAAAAATTATCAATACCAAATGCATTGAAATCCAACAATTCCTCTTCCAATCGCTCTGGGATAATCTGCTCAGTCTGATTGGCAATTTCAACCCGCACAAATTCCAAACCTTTGTTATAGGCCTCATCCATTTTGGCCACGGTTTCCTTATAGCCAGGATTGATGTCTTGCAAATACTTCAAATCATCATACGCCGCTCTGTAATCGGCTTTGTACTTGGCAGAAGCCAAAAGACCTAGGGCATTTTCATACAAATGTTCGGACAAGTCATCCTTGGTATTCAAAATTTGGTTGTCGTAATTCACAAATTTGAATCGCGCATCCCTGCCTTCCTCATAAATGGTAAGGGGCAATAAGGGCCTGATGCGTTGCTGGATGTTCTTCAACCCTAAATACTTGTTGTAAATGGTCTCCAAATTGGCCGGGTTGCCATCATTCTGCAAAAAAGCGATTTCTTGGTGCTCTCTTTCCGCGTTCTTGGCAAAAGCCTCTTCCAAAAGGGTAATGTATTCTTGGTTGCCCTTCTTGGTCTTATTATCGGCCAAGTTCTTAATAGCCTTGTTCATAGCGGTTTGGTAGTTTCCGCTGTTGAGTGCTTCTTGGGTTTTTTTGACCCCTCCGCAGGCGGCAAGTAAAACCAAAACGGTGATAAGTAGAATTTTTTTCATGGTTTTTTAATTTATTGGTTATGGGTGGTTTTTCAATTGCTGTGCCAAAAACCAACATTTTTATAACGAAAAAGGTTGAACGGTAGTATATTATCGGTGAAATACCTAAAATAAACTCGTTTTCAATGGTTTAATGAGAAACGAGAAATTGTTAATTGCTGTTTGATAAAATGCTTTTGGAGCGACTTTTTTATAGCAGATAATCAATATGCAATTCGTAATTTTGGCCTTTCTTTTAATTAAAGGCAAGATGCAAAGAGACCATAAGATTTTTGAACTAATAGCGCAAGAAAAGGATAGACAAATTGAAGGTATTGAACTGATAGCTTCGGAAAATTTTACCAGTCCACAGGTCATGGAGGCTGCGGGTTCTGTATTGACCAATAAATATGCCGAGGGTTATCCGGGAAAACGCTATTATGGTGGATGTGAAGTGGTGGACGAAATTGAGCAACTTGCCATAGACCGAGCCAAGGAATTGTTCGGTGCTGTGTATGCCAATGTGCAACCCCATTCAGGTTCCCAGGCCAATGCGTCTGTTTATCATGCCTGTTTGAATCCCGGTGACACCATTTTAGGGTTCGATTTGTCCCACGGGGGACACTTGACCCATGGTTCACCTGTGAATTTTTCGGGAAAATTGTATCGACCTGTATTTTATGGGGTAGATGAGGAGACTGGGACCCTGAACTATGATAAAATCCAAGAGATAGCCGATAAGGAAAAACCCAAATTGATTATTGCGGGTGCTTCCGCCTATTCCCGTGATATGGATTTTAAACGCTTTAGGGAAATAGCTGATAGTGTAGGTGCCATTTTGGTGGCGGATATTTCGCATCCCGCTGGCTTGATCGCCAAGGGTATTTTGAACGACCCTATTCCTCATTGCCACATTGTGACCACAACCACCCACAAAACACTACGTGGGCCAAGAGGAGGTCTTATTTTGATGGGTGAAAATTTTGACAACCCGTTTGGCATAAAGCTTAAAAATGGAAATCTGAGAAAAATGTCGGCCTTGTTGGATCTAGCTGTTTTCCCAGGGAACCAAGGGGGGCCATTGGAGCATATTATTGCGGCCAAGGCCATTGCATTTGGTGAAGCGCTTTCCGATGAGTACTTGCATTATATGATTCAGGTGAAGAAAAATGCAGAGGCCATGGCCAAAGCGTTTATGGCGAGAGATTACAAAGTAATTTCAGGTGGAACTGATAACCATATGATGCTTATTGACCTAAGAAATAAGGGTATAACAGGTAAAGATGCGGAGAAAGCACTTGAAAAAGCGGCCATTACCGCCAATAAGAACATGGTGCCTTTTGATGATCAGTCCCCATTCATTACTTCGGGAATACGATTTGGAACCCCTGCCATAACCACTAGGGGATTGAAGGAAGCGGATATGGAAACCATTGTGGAATTTATAGACGGGGTAATTACAGACCCCGAAAATGAAGCACAAATCGCTCAAATAAAACAAAAGGTCAAAGATTTGATGAAATCTAGACCTTTGTTTAATTCGTAAGGGTTGGGTTGTTGGTTGTAAGATTTTTGGATTGCCCCTTTATTCTTTTATTCTAGAAGAAAGAGATCTTCGTGGCAGAGTTCCTTGTTCTGCAGGGAGTAGATCATAACCCGGTGGTGTATGTTATCTTCAAAATAAAGACCCCAAAAATCAAAATAGCTGCTTTGATTTTTCTTGGGTTCAAACACATTTTGTGCTTTTCCTTCATATACGGGAACAAAGACTTCATAGGGCATTTCGGTAAGGCCTTTGGTAAAATACACAAAGTGTTGGCTTATTTTGGATAGGATGGCCCCTATTTGTTTGGGAATGCTAAACTCACTTGTTCTTGAAATAACAATGGAGGTATCCTTGTAATGAAATGAGGCCTCAATGATATCCAATGAATGACTGTTCTGGGCATTTAATTTTTCCAATGCCTTGGTGAAACAGGATGACATGTGCGCCTGACTTTCCTGAGGATAGGCAAAATTGCCCCAATTTCCCCCATTAAAGTGACGTAGAATTTCAGTAAGGCCAAAATTGAAATTTAGATCAAGAATCAAATCAGCTTTATTATGCGCACTGTTAAAATTGCACTGTATTTTAGCTTCTGCAAAAAACTCTCTTTCCAAGGTTTTGAGAAACTCATCAACTCCGTTGACGGCCTCAAAAATCTTTGCGCCGCTAAAGTTGAAATTAGGGTTATTTTTTCTTTGGGATGACATTGTTTTCAGCATTATAAATTCGTACCACTAAAGTTAGAACGATTCTTTTTTTTTGGATTGGAGGAAATCCTTAAAAATTTTGGGGTTTTCCCGTTGTTTGTAGGGATTTTACCTCAAAAACAAGTGATATAAATTACGGCAAGCCGTACTGCAATTGAAAAAAAATGGAAAATCTTAGATAAACCCTCTATTTTTTGCCGCAAGGATAAGGGCAAGATCGTTCTCGTTTTCTGTACCAAAAAGGGTTTTCAAATGGCGCTTTCTGTTTTCTATGGAAGAAGGGGAAAGTCTAATGAATTTTTCCAAATCCTTGTTTTTGGTGCCTTTGGAGAGGTGGTACAATATCTGCCGGTCCTTTTCATCAAGATCAATGTCGCTGGACATTTTCTTACGGATGGCGGCGAGGGCTTTTGAGGAATAGTAGGGTGGATTTTGCACAATGGTCTTTACCGCATCTTCCAACGTTTTTGGGTCGATGTCCGTTTTTACCAAATAACCATCAGGATCTACTGTTTTGAGAATACTGTTGATGCGATAATTGTCGCTAAAGGACGACATATAGACAATTTTGCTCTCGGGCACTATTTTGCGTGCCAAAATCCCCAGATCTTCCCCTGTATAAGGCTGATCTTCATTAGGGGCAAAAAGTTGAACATCCAAGAACAGGATGTCATATTTAAAGGAATTGGCTGAATTTTCAATAAGCTTTTTGCCAGATTCATACGAATTAGCGGTATCTACAATGATGGTGTGGCCATCAAAAGCAATGCGTTCAAGAATAAACTTGTATCCAAGCATTGTCATTTCATGGTCATCTATGGCCAATATTCTAAGCGTACTCATGATTTGGTTGTGTATTTATAAGATTTAGGCGTTCAAAATTTGTTTTTGTGTTACATCATTTGGCGTGTTCTCCAACCCAATATATGTGCTGGGTATAGTAACGGTAATTATGGTGCCCTTGCCCTTAACACTGTCAATGGCAAAAGTCCCTTTTACTTTTTTTACCCTTGAAATGATATTGCGAATACCGATTCCCCGTTTTCCTTTATTGGTGTCAAAACCAATTCCATCGTCCGAAATGGTCAGCTTCAACTTTTCGCCATTCATTCCAAACGCAATATCAATATGCTCACATTGAGCATGCTTCACACAATTTTTGAGTGATTCCTGAACAATTCTATAGGCATTTATCTTGATGTCTCCCAAGAGATTGTCCCAATTCACTTTATTGTCATACGTAAAAGAACATGCAATTCCGGAAGACTTTTCAATACCTCTGATCAAATCTTCCAGCGATACAATAAAGTTATGAAATTTTTCATAAGAGGCATGGTTCAGCTCATGTGAAATGGTCCGTATTTCTTCCTCTACTTCACGCAGACGTTCGATCAGATCGGCACGTTGCTCTACTGAGGCATCATCGTCCCTTTCATTTAAACCACTTAATATAAGTCTAATACCAAGCATTTCTCCAAGTATCCCATCATGCAATTCTTCCGAAATTCGTTTTTGTTCCAACTGCTTGCCCTCTTCAAATTTGCCTTGTTGGGACAGCATAAGGTTATAGATCTCATGGTTGCTTTCCTGTTGTTTTTGTCTGTATTTGAGCCTATTGTTGTTGATATATTGGAACAGGATGATAATGATGGCCATACCAAATAGGATAAGCCCCAAAATGGTGCCCATCCAGATTTGTTTTTCGCGGGAGAGCACCTCATTTTCGTGAATCACCTGATCGGTTTCCAAACGGATGCGCGCAAACTTGTCCCGCTTGGTGCGCTCTTCTTCCTGTATGGTCTCGCTAAGGTCATAGTAGGCATTGGAATAGGCCAGGGCATTCTCGCCATCCAACTTGGTGAGCAACCGAAGTACCTCGGTCAACCGTTCGTTGTTATAGGTTTCTTGTGCCAAGGCGCGCGATTCTTTGGCGTACTGGAGTGCTGTTGCGGTATCGCCCTGCTCGGCCAAAAGTTCTGCGTAGTATTGTTTTGCTCGGGGTTGGTCTACATTGTGGTTAATGCTATCATTCAATTTAATGGATTGGTTAATCAATGTTTTGGCCTTTTCAACATTTTGTTCACCTTTATAAATAGAATAGGCCTGACTTGTTAGGGCCAATGAATATAATTCTAGATTTTTTTCCTTTATGGTTTTGTTTTTGAGCAATTTGTCAAAGACCTCTTCTGCTGCCAAATAATCTCCTTTTTGTGAGAGCTCATGGGCAATATTGTATTGATTTTGCTGTATGAACTTCGCTTGCTCTGATTCATCAACTTCATCAATATAGGCTCCTGCTTTTTTAAAAAACTCCAAAGCTTTATCGCTATCGTCCATACCGCTAGCAATAATCCCCAACATGTTGTAGCAATTATATACTCTTTCACTATCCTCTAGATCTTCAAAAATTCGTAAAGCTGAAGTTATGCTGATTTCTGCACCTAGAAAATCCTTGTAAGAATCTTGAATGCGACCCATAAGATAGTGCATCCTACCTTTATTCGAATTTGAAATTGAATCGGATGGTAATTGCTCAAAACTTTTTAGTGCTTTTTGATAATGGTAAAAGGCACTATCTAAAACTCCATAAGAACTAAATAGATAAGCCATATCCCAATGCGAGTTTCCCAAAACACGATGCATTTTAGATTTTTCGGCCAACTCCATGACCTGTTGATTGGTTTTTCTGAATTCCAAGGAATCTGATATTTTTTTGTAGGCTAGGGAAATTTTGGAAAGTTTTTCAATACCAAGACTATCATTGGCGAGGGCAAAGGCCTTATCTTTTGCCTGTTGCAGTAGATTCTTCCGCTCATCCATAGAAAGATGAACACTGTCTCGCGCAGCAGAAATCCATATATCAATTAAATCAGCCTCTGGGTCAACGGCAACCGATTGCTGTTGGGACTGTTTGGTACAGCCCAAAAAAATGATAATAAGGGTGAAAAGAATACTCTTTTTCAATATTTAGTAGGTTATATTGGAGTTGTTCCTAATACAAGGTAACAAAAAAGCCCCAAATCTTGACTGAAATGGGGCTGATCGTATTTTAATTATTTTGAATTAGAGTTCTCTGCCTTCATCCGCAAAGGACTTTAATTTATGGGTTTTGCTACGAATCTTCTCCATCAAGTAAAGCTTTTTGTGCATTTCACCTTCCTTATAGGTCAAAGATTGTGCATTTATTCCAGTTTCCTCTTTTTTGCACGAAAGCATACTGGTTAAAATAAGGACCAAGACAAGTGTAGCAACCTTTTTCATTTTTATGTTGTCCTTTGGATACTATCCGTCACGTCCGGTATCACCGTTAGAAGACTTCCCATCCGTAGATTCTTGGTCTATAGTTTTCATAAGTGCTTCGGTGTCTTGTACATCAGTTTCAGGTTCGCAAGAATACATTCCAACGGCTAGTAGTGCAAGTGCGAAAATACTTAGTGCTCTTCTCATAATATTAGGTTTATGGTTTAATAAATAGGTTTGTACGGCTAAGATATTTAGCCACCTAGTAGCAGGGTGTGTTGCAACAAATGTTTTAGCAGATGACACAATTCTGCTAGAATTTTACAGAAAAGCGTTAGAATTTTGCTAATTAACGGCCTTTACCGCGGTTTTGGAGAGCATTTCCTTTAAGGCGTCTATCTTATCCTTATAGGTTTTGGAAAAAGGAAGTTCTTCTTCCCGGTCATGGTTGAGTGTGCAAATAGATTTGCCATAATTAATACGGGATACATACCTGCTATTCAATATATAACTTTGGTGTACCCTTATAAAGCCCTCAGGGAGTTTGTCCTCAAAAGACTTTAAGGTTTTAAAGGCACTGACCACATTGCCATCTCGCATATAGAAATCCGTAGAGTTGTTATCGGATTTTAGATAGAGAATATCCTTGGTGTCCAAATACCGATAATCATTGTACGATTTTAAGCAAATGGTAGAGGGCATGTGATGTTTTGGGTGCAGTTTGCGAAGCCGCATAATGGTCTTGCGTACATCAAACTCATTGTGCGGAAGTATCCAATAGTCGAAAAAGCCACTTTTTATGGCATTGTAGGCATATTTTTTGGTTTTGGAATACCCTATAATAATAGGAAGCGAGGGCATATACTGGTTCAACTCCGTAACCATCTGAAAATAATCCATTCCATCTTCGCCAAGATTGATCAGTACCAAATCCGGCGTAAATTTTAAAATGGTGTTCAACCCTTCTGATGCGTTGGTGGCCACACCTGCGCAGGTGAAATCGTCATACTCTTGCAGGTAGAGCTGCAACTGCAGCTTGGAGGCTGCACTGGAATCGATTATGGCGTAGGTGTAATCCATATGCAATTTACTGATTGCAAGTTACTAACGCACGAAAAAAACTCATTGCAGTTTTCCCTTAAAAAAACTAGGGGTTTGCCCTTAAAACGGTTGTTTTTCCTACAATTCTCCTTAAAAATTCGTTAAATACTAATTATCTGTAACGAATTCATAGGCGCCTATGTCCGGATTTTGGGTTCTATCGTTTCCTAAAATATCTGTGGGAACGGTGAGTGAAGCGTCGGGGGCGGCAAGGTCAATAGCAGCAGAGTTTTCATGTATGTTCAGTTGGTTTTTTGTTTGGTTTTTAAACTCAGGGTCCTGATTGAAGACTATTTTACGGTAAAAACTGCTATTTTCAAAATTATATAGCGGATTTTCGTCAACTGAACCATCGCTTATATTGAACTTTATGAGGCAATTGCTGAAGTTAAAATTAAAATCTGAACCCAAATCTTGTTGAAGAACAAGCTCAGTAGATGCACTTCCAAAGATGATGCTGTTCACAAAATCTGCATATTCCAGAGGTGCCGTGGACCTATCTCCCGAAGGGAGAATCGCAAAATTTTGAATTGAAAGTGCCACACCATTTCTAAAGCCCTTGTTCCAATAATTGGCCAAAGTGCAATGGGTAAAGCTGCACTTTCCTCCCAGTTCCCCATAAAAGGATGAACCTCCCGCACTTCCCAAGACCGTATTTTCGGCATCAATGTATGCACGGGTGCTCCATACATTATGGTTTTGACTATTATAAATTTGACTATTATGAATTGTGAGGGTAGGGGTGTTCAACGCTTGATTTCCTTCAACCCGAAGACCTACGGTTGCATTTTTTAAGGTGAGATGGTTGATTTGATTGTTGCTACTGCCTTCCCGAATCCAAATGGTACCCCATTGCCCAGGTTGGTCGGAATATTCTTGTTCTAATCGGTCTCCTTCAAAAACAACCTCGTTTTCCAGAGCTTCTTGATCTTCGCTGAGTTCACCATTTATGAAAAGGGATGCACCTGCATCCACCAAAATACCGGAATTTTTATGAAAATGAACCCGAGCCCCCGGTTGCATGATCAATGTGTTCCCGTCAGGAACGGCAGCGTATCCATAAATGACATACGGTTTTTCATTTGTAAAGAGCAACTCATCGGCTTCTAAATAAAAACCCTCCACCTTAATTTCTTCCCCATTTTCATCCATCCCCAATACCAAGGATTCTTTGGTGCCATCGGAGCGGGTTTTGGGATAAAGAAAAATAGCATCCCTTACCAACGTGACCAGCTCTACCTTTTGGGTCATAGGACCACTTCCAAACAAAAGACTTTCGGTGTACAGAAATTCATTTTCCAAAGTTTGGGACACATCAAAGGTGGTTTCAATAAAAATATAGAGACTGTCCTTTGCCAAAAGGGGCACATTGTCGAACTCTTTGCCGGGAAGTCCGTCAACATTAAGTCGGTAACTGCTGTTCTGTCCAGTCTGCAAACCTACATAAGGAATGTAAATGTCTTCGTCCGAACGGTTATAAACCTTTAAGGTGTAGGTGCTGCTTCCAATATTGGTAAAGATGGTGTCCAGAAAAACAGTGTCCTTGGAAAACTCCAAGTTGCCCGTACTGGGGACATATTCAAAATCCTTACGGCAAGAAGCTGTTGTAATGACAAGGAGCGCCGTAAATGCTACAAAAGACCATTTTAAATACCATTGACACACTATTCAAAGAGTTTTTGGACGGATTCTGGTACGCGTTTGGGACGAAAGGTTTTCGCATCCAAAAGACACCATTCCGTATGGGCATTAACCAAAAGTTGGCCCGTTTTATTGTCTTTGATTTCCACTACTCTCGTAGAAATTGGCCCTTTATTGCTCTTGATATAGGTGTTCATTTGAATAGTATCGCCCAGCACGGCAGATTTGTGATAGGAAATATTGTGGTTTTTTACCACCCAGACCATTTCTTTACGAATCTCTTCCGTGGTAAGTTCCTGCCAGTGGTTTTTGGAGATTTCCTGGATCCATTCTACATAGCGGACGTTGTTAACATGGTTTAGGTCGTCCAAGTCTTGTAATCGTACTTCAAAGGTTTCGGTATGGGTCTGCATTAGTCTTTTTTACGGATTTTCACCTCAAACAATTTGTCCCAGTTCTTTCCGGTGACAAAGAAGGTGCCTTTTTCCTGATGGTAGGCAACGCCGTTCAGCACGGAATTGGTGTCATCCCATTCCGGTCCACGGTTCACCTTGCTTTTTAGTCCCCCAAAGTTCACCACACCTACTATGGCACCAGAGGTGGCATCAATGATCATCATGCTCTCTTTTTGGTAGACATTGGCATAGATTTTACCATCTACATACTCCAGTTCGTTGGCCTTGTTAAAGATGGACTTGTTGGTAGCGGTTTCAATATGGCCCTGCTCTTGAAGGGTTTCGGGGTCTAAAAACCAGATTTTTTCCGTGCCATCACTTTTGTAGAGTTTTTCACCGTCATTGCAGAGTCCCCAACCTTCTCGACTCTCACCATAGGTGAAGGTCTTGATTTGCTCCAGATTCTCAGGATTGTACACATACCCCATTCCACTTTGCCAAGTCAATTGATATAGCTTATTATTAAGGATGGTAATGCCTTCACCAAAAACCGTATTTTCCAATGCTATTTTTTGAAGGACTTCGCCCGTTTCATAATTGACCTTACGAACTGTGGATGCTCCACGTTTACCCGTACTTTCATAAAGAATTCCGTTACTGAATTCCAACCCTTGGGTATAGGCCGTGGGGTCGTGCGGGTAGGTGTTTAGGATATCGTAGGTGTATATCTCTGGAGCGGATGGAGCCAAGAGACGCACCTTTTCTTCCACCTCAACGGGTTGGTCTTGAATATTGAACTTGGCGGTAAGGACTTTGCTCCCTAAAGTCGGTACATTAAGGGTAAGTTTACCATCTTCCAGCGGAAGTTCTTGCCCATCCATAAAATAATGGACTTCTGAAATGGCAATGTCCTTTTTGTTCTTTAGGACAACGCCCACCTTTTGGTTTTGCTGTACATTCTTATCTTCCAATTGAATGGAAAAGTGTTTGGATGGGTCCGCTTCCCCTCCGCAGCCCAGAAAAAAAAGTAAAAAGCCAGAAATGGAAAGCAGTTTTACCATAGTTTTTAATTCATGCTTCATGATAAAAGATCCTTGATCTTCGAAATTAAGGATGAAATAGGATTGTGACAAATTTAAAAGGTCGTATATTTGCAATTGGCAAGTCCTACACGACCAGCTCCTGTAGAATCCCCCAGGGCGGGAACGCAGCAAGGGTATATGGTCGTAGCGGTGCGATGTAGGTAGCTTGCCTTTTTTTGTTCCCTGAACTCAGCTAAAATGGATAAAAAAGTTGTTCTGATCACCGGCGGCTCATCTGGTATTGGCAAGTCTATTGGAACTTTTCTGACTTCCAAGGGGTATGTAGTATACGGTACCACCAGAAATCCAAAGAATTACCCTGATTTTGATGCATTCCAATTGGTACAGTTGGATGTAAAAGATGCAGATAGCATTCAAAAAGCTATTTCCCAGATTATTTCCAAAGAAGGTCGACTGGATGTCTTGGTCAACAATGCTGGAGTGGGCATCACTGGTCCCATTGAGGAAACCCCCTATGAGGAAATAGTTAATGTTTTTGAAACTAACCTGCACGGTCCGGTGCATATGATGAAGGCTGTTCTTCCGCAAATGCGCAAACAGGGTGGAGGAGCTATTGTGAACATTACCTCCATTGCTGGGTATATGGGATTGCCTTTCCGTGGGTTTTATTCGGCCACTAAAGGTGCGTTGGGCCTTATTACCGAAGCCATTAGGATGGAAACCAAAGATTTTGGTGTAATCGTTACCAATGTAGCACCAGGTGATTTCGTCACCAATATTGCAGCAGGAAGGTATCATGCCCCTGTTTTGGACGGATCGCCCTACGAGGATAAATACGCCCAAACTATTGACGCCATCAACAATGATGTGGATAGTGGAGGGGATCCCATTCAAGTGGCTAAGGCGGTGTACAAGATCATCAACCAAAAACGGCCCAAGGTGCACAATCCCGTTGGGGCATTTTTACAAAAGTTTTCCCTTATCTTAAAGAAGATTTTACCCGATAAAGTCTACGAAAAACTATTGATCAACCATTATAAGTTGTAGTTTTACACTTCTAAGTACAAATAAAATTGAAAATAAGAAAGCATGAAGTTTTTTATTGATACCGCAAATCTAGACCAGATAAAAGAGGCGCAGGAATTGGGGGTTTTGGACGGTGTTACCACCAACCCTTCACTTATGGCCAAAGAAGGCATTACAGGAAAGGACAATATTTTAAAACACTATGTAGACATCTGCAACATTGTTGACGGGGACGTTTCAGCCGAAGTTGTTGCCACAGATTTTGATAATATTGTGAAAGAAGGTGAGGAGTTGGCCGAATTGCACGAGCAGATAGTGGTAAAGGTGCCTATGATCAGGGATGGTGTAAAGGCATTGAAATATTTTTCAGATAAAGGTATTCGTACCAATTGTACCTTGGTATTCTCTCCTGGGCAGGCTTTATTGGCCGCTAAGGCCGGGGCTACTTATGTTTCTCCCTTTTTGGGGCGTTTGGACGATATTTCTACTGATGGATTGAACCTAATATCGGAAATTCGGTTGATTTATGACAACTACGGATTTGAAACCCAAATCTTGGCCGCGTCTATCCGTCACACTATGCACGTGATTGATTGTGCCAAACTAGGTGCAGATGTCATGACAGGACCATTGTCATCCATTGATGGTTTGTTAAAGCACCCATTAACGGATATTGGTCTGGCCAAATTCTTGGAAGACTACAAAAAAGGAAATTCCTAAAAAATAAACGTAAAGTTGAAAGAGGCCCTGAAATTAAGTTTTCAGGGTTTTTTTGATTAGAGGGAAGTGTAGAGGTCGGCAAAGGCATCAACAATTACGGTATCCTTGGTAATAACACATTTGTTGATTTTGTCAATGATCATTGCCATTTGTATTTCCTTGAAGTTCTCCCCATGAAACTGGCTCTTCTCATCCAGATTATATTCCTCTACAAGCATTTTCCATTGCGGGTAACTTGTTTTAAGGTTAATGCCCACAAAGTTATAATCAGGATGCTTTTTTTTCAGTTCCGCCACTTGTTTGATATTGTCTCTGAAAGGTTTTTTCTGCGAAGCGGTCCAAAAGTAAATCACCGTGTTTTTTTTCCTGCCAACGATTTGTTTCAAGGTAACCTCTTGGTTGTTGGTGTTCTTGAGTTTAAAATCGGGAAGAACATTATTGGGCTGTAAGTGCTTGATTCCCTTGTAAAGATGGTCTATTTCGGCTTTGTGTTCCTCGTTGGAAGAAAGCGTGTTGAACTTATCGATAAAAGCTTGACATTCTTGACTGGGATTGTGTTCTTTCAACAAATAGTCCACGGCAATGTTCCTGAAGAGGATATCCCTGATTTCATTTTCTGCAACCAAACTGTCCACCAAATAAAGCTTGTGTTTGTTAAAGTGGAGACGGTCACTTACCGCCTCTTGGTCATCACCACAATCCTTCAAACAGGTCATATAGGATATATTCCCAAAATGCCATTTCATAAAATCAAAATAGGGTCTAAAATAGGTCAGGTCCCTATTGTTTAGATTTATATTCTTTCGGTATGCATAAAAAGAACCTGTAAGGTCATGTATGGTCTCTTCACCGGTTTTACGTTTATGATAGAACGGGTATTTTTCCTTTGAGATATAACTGTTGTAATCGATGGTAGCTCTAGCCATGTTCAACGCACGCTCCGATAATTCACTGTCTGCTACAAGCTCATTAAGGTGATTGATCTTTATTTCACGCAACGAATCAATTTTTTTGCTGAAAATTTCCGGAGGCAATGGATAATATTCGTAAACCTGGGGTTCTTCGTTTTCATAGGCCAAAAACATTTCAACCAAAAAATTGTTCACCTCGCTTCCAGTCCCGGAAAAGACCAAGGATTCGTCAAACTCAACCGTATTTAAACGCGCCAAAAGGCTATCGCCTTCCTGTAAATAAATGTATTGTAGTTCGGGAGCATGATCAAAGTGGTATAGTCCCTCATCAATTCCTTGTAGCGTAAAGGAAAAACGGTTGTTGTCGTCAAGCTTCACCGAGTCTATGTAAGCGTCATCCCGGTAGAGTACAACGTAGTCGCTGGTAGGATTGACAATCTCACCGCCAAAGAAAACGGAGGCACATTCTCCATTTTTATTTGCGCAACCAAAAGTTGACAATACGATGAGGCCGAGTAGAATTCTAACCATATAGGGAACCATACATTTATCAAACAAAATTAAGGATACCTGTTAGCTGAGCTTGTTAATGTGTAGTTAAATGTTGTAAAACTGTGTTTTTGTGGCTTTTAATAATGTGTACTTAAATTGGATTTACGGATTGGTTTTAGCTACTTTTGCAAAAAAATAATAGTTGCATGTTATCAGTATCCAATTTATCCGTACAGTTTGGAAAACGCGTATTGTTCGATGAAGTAAACGTAAGCTTTACCGATGGAAATTGCTATGGTATCATTGGGGCCAATGGTGCTGGGAAATCCACTTTTTTGAAGATTTTGTCAGGGCAGTTGGACCCTACATCGGGGCATGTTCATCTGGAACCGGGAAAACGTATGTCCATTTTGGAGCAGAACCACAACGCGTATGACGAATTTACGGTATTGGAGTCTGTGGTGATGGGAAACAAGCCCTTGTATAAAATCAAAAAGCAGATAGATGCCCTTTATGCCGATTACTCGGATGAAAATGCGGAGAAGATAGGGGAGTTGCAGGTAGAGTTCGAGGAAATGAACGGTTGGAATGCAGACAGTGATGCCGCCGCACTTTTATCAAACTTGGGGATTACTGAAGATTTGCATTACACCACCATGGCCGACATGGACTCTAAATTAAAAGTACGGGTGTTGTTGGCCCAGGCTTTGTTCGGAAACCCTGATGTACTGATCATGGATGAGCCTACCAACGATTTGGACTACGAGACCATCAATTGGTTGGAGAACTTTTTGGCCAATTATGAAAATACCGTAATTGTGGTTTCCCACGATAGACACTTTTTGGACGCTGTTTGTACCCACATTGCCGATATCGATTTTGGAAAAATCAATCTGTACTCAGGAAACTACACATTTTGGTACGAGAGTAGCCAGTTGGCGGCCCGACAGAGAGCGCAACAGAACAAGAAAGCTGAAGAAAAGGCCAAAGAGCTCAATGAATTTATTCAACGATTTAGCGCCAACGTGGCCAAAAGCAAGCAGGCTACTTCCCGAAAGAAGATGTTGGATAAACTGAAGGTGGAGGACATTAAACCTTCTAGCCGAAGGTATCCAGCTATCATTTTTGACCGTGAACGTGAAGCGGGAGATCAAATCCTGAATGTGGAGAAACTTTCCGCCACCTCCGAAGATGGGGATGTGCTGTTTCAAAATGTGAACATCAATTTGGCAAAAGGCGATAAAGTGGCCATTCTTTCCAAAGATTCTAGAGCTACAACTGCATTTTACGATATTATAGCGGGAAAAACCAAGGCTGATTCCGGTTCGTACCAGTGGGGCGTGACCACTACACAGTCCTATTTGCCTGCGGACAACTCCGATTTTTTCAAAGAGGACATTAATTTGGTGGACTGGTTGCGCCAATGGGCAAAGACCGAGGAGGAACGCGAAGAGGTCTACATCCGCGGATTTCTGGGAAAAATGTTGTTCAGTGGGGAAGAGGCTTTGAAAAAATGCACCGTACTCTCCGGTGGAGAAAAAGTCCGTTGCATGCTGAGCCGTATGATGATGCTTCGGGCCAATGTGTTGTTATTGGATGAACCCACCAACCATTTGGACCTGGAAAGCATTACGGCCTTCAACAATTCCTTGAAAAACTTTAAAGGCACCATTCTATTGACCACCCACGATCACGAGTTTGTGCATACCGTGGCCAATAGAATCATAGAATTGACCCCAAAAGGCACCATTGACCGTTACTTGACCTTTGACGACTACATGTCTGATAAGTCCATTAAAGAGCAACGGGAAAAAATGTACGCCGTTCCGGTCTAGGCATTAAAATATTTGCTGTTCCAAATGGCGGGATTAAAGTTCTTGCCCAAAGCAAATCCGTAAAAGATAACCACGGATGCCATACATTTGAACATAAAAAAGAAAATGATCCAAAACTCGGCGGTGGAATTGTTTTTTGAAAACAATCCATCGGGTACCATAAGCGTCACCACATAACTGATCAAAACTACAAGCAAGGTGAGGTTCACAATATTCTTAAAGGGCCATGCCAAAAGTTTTCGAAACGGGTGCAGGTCATTGCCCCATTTGTGGACCAAATAAAAATAATCGTTTCCAATGGGAGCGAAGAGAAGGGGGTCATCTTTGTCCTCCAACTTAAATAGTTTGGAAGGTGCCATAATTTTGTACCCTTTTAGTTCGGTGTTATGGGATGCCTCCAATTGTTTTATTTTGGAAATGGCATTTTGTGGAATCTTCCCCTTAAAATAGGAGCTGTCCAAAAAGCGAAGCCTATAATCTATGCAGATTTCCTTTATTTGATCTATGTGGAAGATTTTATCAGAATCCAAAAGATCAAAAACAAAATCATTGGAGTTGGATTTGTTTTTTGAAGCGAGTTCCGTGGAAATTTTCTCTTCTTTCAAGGTGTCCTTTTGTAAAATTTCTTGGACTTCTTGTAAAATTTGAGCTTCTTTTTTCTGTCTGCTCCTGATTCTTTGGAGCTTTTCTTCAATGTCAGTTCCCTTAAAAATCATACCTGTTTTCTTAGCAATTCATTCAAAGTTAATGAATTGAACTATTGATAACGGACAGGCTTTATAAAAACACTGCGTTAACATTTCGTTAAATCAAATTTGAAGCAAAAAAAATGCCTGTTGTTTTAACAAAATAATGTATCTTATCGAAGATTTTGACCTTTAATCGTAAAACCATACTAAATTGACCACCACCCAAATCTGAGAACCAACCTATGAAAGCCCCCCTTGCTACAATTTTGCTCTGCCTTTTTTTTACTGCTAGCACATCAATATATTCACAAAGTACCGGTTCATCCAGTTCTCCCATAACCCAGAGCACAATAGGTACAGACCACCATAAAATTCTTTCTGCCGCCGTTGAAGCCACTCAATTGGATGATGTTCTCGAGAACGCAGGACCATTTACAATCTTTGCACCTTCGGATGCGGCTTTCGAGCGGTTTTCAAGCGAGAAAATGAATCAGTTGATCAACTCGCAGGACAAAAGCGCGTTGAAGTCGTTGGTGGCATACCATATTGTGGCAGGACATTTAACGGCTTCCCGAATTTTACGTGCCATGTGCAGGGGCAATGGAAAAGCTAGTTTTACCACTATTCAAGGGAAAAAATTATTGGCACATTTGGATGGTTATGACATTGTTTTAACCGACCCTATAGGAAATACAGCCCGAATCACTACGGCTGATGTCAACCAAAGAAACACGGTCATCCATGAAATTGACAGCGTGATTCTTCCCGTTCAAATGTGAGTCTAGCGTAGTTCTGCTCCCAATTCTTTTTGGTACTGGGCCAAGAGTTTGCCCATAATTTTATCGATTTGCTTATCGGTCAAGGTTTTCTTTTCATCCATAAGCGTAAAACTTACGGCATAGGATTTTTTACCTTCGGGTAGATTTTTGCCAGTATACACATCAAATAAGTTTACCTTTTTCAATAACTTTTTCTCCGTGCTCCAAGCAATGTCGTACACTTTTTGGAAAGAGGCGTTTTCATCCAACAACAGGGCAAAATCCCGGGTTACCTCTGGGAATTTTGGGATATCCTGAAAGACTATGTTTTGGGTGCTCACCAATGACAGGATGGAATCCCAATGGAAATCAGCGAACAAAACATCTTGTTTAATATCAAACTTCTTTAAAATGGTTTTGCTTACCAATCCATAAGAAGCCAACACCGCTCCATTTTTGCTGCACAATAGTCCTTCCGCATAAACGGAGTCTGAATGAGGCCTTGTTTCAATATCCTTCAATCCCAACCGTTCAAACAAACTTTCAACAATACCTTTAAGGAAGAAGAAATCGGTTTTTTTTGAGGGCACTGCCCAACTGTCACTAGCCCGGTCTCCAGAAATGAAAAGGGACAAATGCCGTTTCTCTAGGTTTTCCTCATTGGATTTATGATAGGTTTTACCAAATTCAAAAAACTTGAGATTGGTTTTCTGTCTATTGTGGTTGAAACTCACGGTTTGCAATCCTGAGAACAGCATGGAAGTCCGCAGAACTGAAAGGTCGGCACTTAACGGATTTAGCATCTTTACGGCTTCATCTTCACTACCAATCCCTTCTGTTTCAGAAGCAACCAAACTATTTGTCATGATTTCATAAAAACCTTGGGCCGCCAACATATTTCCGATTACATCTTGAATTTTGTGGTTTTCAAATCGGGATGTCTTGGCAATGGAAGCGTTCAACTTTTCTTTATAATCGATATTGTTGTACCCATAGACTCTTAAAATCTCTTCGATTACATCTACCTCACGGGTCACATCCACCCTATAGGTTGGTATGGTGAGCCCTAAACCTGATTCGGTGACATTGTTGATTCGGATTTCCAAGGAAGACAATATGGATTTAATGGTGTCCCTTGGAATCTCTTGCCCAATCAAGGAGTTGATTTTGTCAAAGGTCAAGAACACCTGTCGTTCCTGCGGCTTTTTAGGATAAAGGTCTACCAATTCTGAACTGATATAGCCTCCGGCAATCTCACGAATCAACAAAGCAGCTCTTTTCAAGGCATACTCGGTCATGTTGATGTCAATGCCGCGTTCAAATCGGAACGATGCATCTGTGTTAAGCCCATGTCTTTTTGCTGTTTTGCGGATGGAAACAGGGTCAAAATAGGCACTCTCCAAGAAAATGGCTGAGGTATGCTCAGTTACACCTGAATGAATTCCACCAAAAACCCCGGCAATGCACATGGGTTTTTCGGTATCACAGATCATAAGATCATCTTCATGAAGCTCGCGCTCCACCTCGTCCAGGGTTTTAAACTTTGTCCTGGCAGGAAGCGTTTTCACTTCAATTTTATTGCCCTTGATTTTTGAGGCATCAAAAGCGTGCAAAGGTTGCCCCAATTCATGTAGCACGTAGTTGGTCACATCCACCACATTGTTGATGGGGGACAGGCCAATGGCTTTTAAACGGTTCTTCAACCAATCGGGTGAATCCTGTACGATAAGATTGCTTATGGTAACACCACAATATCTGGGAGCAAGTTTACTGTCCTTGACTTCAACATCTATCTTCAAGGAGCGGTTATCAATGGAAAAGTTACTCGTGGAAGGGGTTACCAACTCTTTTTGGATTTCCTTTTGTTCCAAACCGGCCTTAAGGTCACGGGCCACTCCAAAATGACTCATGGCATCGGCACGATTGGGTGTGAGCCCTATTTCAAAAACCTCGTCATTTTCTATTTCAAAAACCTTGGAACATGGAGTGCCCGGTGCCAGGGATTCGTTCAGCACCATAATACCATCATGACTATCACCCAGACCCAATTCATCTTCAGCACAGATCATGCCTTGGCTTTCCTCGCCACGAATCTTTCCTTTCTTAATTTGCCAAGCCTCTCCTTCTTTGGTATACAGTGTAGTTCCAATGTTGGCCACAGGAACTTTTTGGCCCGCTGCCACATTGGGAGCGCCACAAACAATTTGTAATGGGGTTTCCTGACCAACATCAACCGTGGTCAATTTTAAACGGTCCGCATTGGGGTGAGGTACGCAGGTTAGTACATGTCCAACAACTATTCCCTTTAATCCTCCCTTGACGGATTCAAAACTGGAAATGCCCTCAACCTCAAGACCTAGATCCGTCAATAATTCCCCGGTTTTCTGTGAGTCCCAATCAATCTGCAAAAACTGCTTCAACCAGTTGTAAGAAATCTTCATACCCCAATTTTAGAGTCGACAAATATAAAACAATGGGGGGATAGATTCAACGTAAATAGTGTCCATAAGTCGAATGGAATTGTAAGTTTTGGATCGGTTTTGCTACTTTTAGGAAAAATCTTTCAAGGTATGAGAAGAATTTGTGTGCTGTTACTTACTGCTGCACTGTTGATTGCATCTTGCAAAAAGGAAGAACCGAAGAAGTTGACCTTAGGGGATTGGCTGGGTAAAATGAAGGTTTCCGATTCGCAATCATTGCCTTTTAACTTTACACTTTCTTTGGATGAAGATGGAAAATACCTCATGAAGATGTATAATGCGGAAGAAGAAATCACGGTGGATGAAATAAGCGTCGACGGCGATTCCATCACTATTCGAATGCCCATATTCGATGGCCACTTTATAGGCACTTTTTCCGAGAACACGATGCAAGGAAACTTTGTTGAGGAAAGTAAGGAGCGGAGTGTTCCTTTTAGTGCAGCGTACGGAAAGAAAGATCGCTTTGAAGTAAATGACCCCGCCGAAGTGAACATTTCAGGCATTTGGGAAGCGTATTTTAAGGTAAATACCGAAGATGAATATCCAGCAAAGGGCATTTTCATGCAAAACGGCAATAAGGTAAAAGGTACGTTTAGAACAAAAACTGGAGATTATCGCTATTTGGAAGGTGTGGTGACAGGGGATAGCATGAAACTTTCCGCATTTGACGGCTCCCACGTGTACCTGTTCATGGCGCAGGTTACGGATAGTACATTGGATGGTACATTTTATTCAGGAAGGCATTCGGTTCAAGAGTTTTTGGGTGCCCGTAACGAAGCCTTTGAACTTCCGGATGCGGACTCATTGACGTATCTTAGAGAAGGTTACGACAAATTCGATTTTTCGTTTCCTGATCCTACCGGCAAAATGGTGAGCCTTTCGGACCCTCAATTTAAAAACAAAACAGTATTGGTGCAGATTATGGGCACGTGGTGCACCAATTGTTTGGATGAAACCCGATTTTATGTCGATTTTTTGGAAAAGCACCCGCAATTGAATATTGAACTGGTAGCCTTGGCTTTTGAATATGCAAAGACCAAAGAGAAGGCTTTTGAAGGGATTTCCCGACTTAAAGAAAGAACAGGAGCTGACTATCCTATCCTTTTAGCACAATATGGCACCTCCAATAAGCAAAAGGCAAATGAGAAACTGCCCATGTTGAATCATATTCTATCGTACCCCACAACCATTTATATTGATAAAAATGGGGAAGTGAAAAAAATACATACGGGCTTTAACGGTCCTGCAACCGGTGAAAAGTACGAGCAGTTTAAAAAACAGTTTGCCGAAACTATTGAAGCATTGACTCAAGAGACAGGCGAAATCTCTGCGGATTAAATAATGGTGGATTTGCCTAAATCGATATTTTCATCGTTCATATTGAAATCATCCTCAATATCCACAATGTTGTGGGCGATAAAATCACCAACTTGATTGGTCCCATATTGACTTTTGGGCTTTAAGTCTGGAGTAACGATTCCCCTTTTCAAGGCTTTGTCCACTGCTTTTTTTATGGCAACTGCCTCTTCGATAAGGTTAAAATGTTCCAATAACATCGCTGCGGATAGGATGGAGGCAATGGGGTTGGCAATATCTTTTCCTGCTCCCTGCGGAAATGAACCGTGAATGGGTTCAAACAGGGCATTTTCCTCACCAACCGAAGCCGAGGCCAGTAGTCCTATAGAACCTCCAATGACACTCCCTTCGTCGGAAATAATATCCCCGAACATATTTTCGGTAAGGATGACATCAAACTGACTTGGATTTAAAATGATTTGCATGGCCGCATTGTCCACAAATAGGAAATCCAATACAACTTCAGGATAGCTTTCACCGATTTTGGCAACCACTTTTCGCCATAGTCGGGAAGATTCCAGGACATTCGCCTTATCCACTAAAGTGAGTTTCTTTTTTCTCGTTTTTGCTGCCTTGAAGGCCAAATGCGCAATGCGGCTTATTTCTTCTTCGGAATATTCACAAAGATCAGAGGCCACAGTGCCTTCTTCATTCAATTTTTTCTCCCCAAAATAAATACCTCCGGTCAACTCTCTGTAAATGAGAAAATCAGTTCCAGAAATGATTTCTTTTTTTAGGGGCGATTTATCGATTAGAGAGGGATATGCCTGTACGGGTCTGATATTGGCAAATAAACCCAACTCTTTGCGTAACTTCAACAAACCCTGTTCGGGACGAACCTTGGCATTGGGGTCGTTGTCATATTTTGGGTCACCGATAGCTCCGAAAAGCACAGCATCGGCCTCTTTACAGAGTTTTAGCGTATTGTCGGGTAGGGGAGTTCCCTTTTTTTGAATGGCGATGGCACCTACAGGTGCTTCTTTGTAAACAAAATGGTGATTGAACGTTTCCTCAACAGCCTGCAAACATTTTACTGCCTGGGCCAACACCTCGGGTCCTATACCATCTCCAGGGAGCAAAGCAATATTCAAATTCATCTAGTAACCGGGATTAAAATTTTAAAACTGGTGGTTGGAAATTACGCAATGCTTTGGATGCTGATATTGCTGGTCTCCACAATTTGATGGATATCCTCGTCCAAAATTTCTTTTTTAACGTCAGCAAACTTCAGGAAATTTTCGTAGACGGCATCCAACTGTATTTTGGTAAGTTCGTACCCTACTTTTTTGGCTCTATAAGCTAGAGCGGCACGTCCACTTCTTGCAGTTAATACAATAGAGGATTCATTGACGCCCACATCCTTGGGGTCGATGATTTCATACGTCTCACGTTGTTTGATGACACCATCCTGGTGGATTCCTGAGCTGTGCGCAAAGGCATTGGCCCCTACGATGGCTTTATTGGGCTGCACGGGCATTCCCATTTTTTGGGAGACCATTCGGCTTGTGTCCCAAAGCAGTTTGCTGTTGATGCCTGTATCCAAATTAAGGTAAGGATGTTGTCTCAAGATCATCACCACTTCCTCCAAAGAAGTATTCCCTGCACGTTCTCCAATACCATTGATGGTACATTCAATTTGTCGGGCTCCGTTAACCACACCGGCAATGGAGTTGGCCGTGGCCAAGCCCAAATCGTTATGACAGTGGCAGGAAAGGATGGCCTTGTCTATACCTTTAACATTTTCCTTCAAGTATTTCATTTTGGCACCGTATTCTTCGGGCAAGCAATATCCAGTGGTATCAGGAATATTGAGCACAGTGGCGCCGGCCTTGATGACCGCTTCGCAGACCTGTGCCAAAAACTCGTTGTCCGTACGTCCGGCGTCTTCCGCATAAAACTCAACATCTTCCACAAAAGTTTTCGCATAGGCAACGGCATCCACGGCACGCTCTATGATTTTTTCGCGGGTAGAGTTGAACTTGTACTTGATGTGGGAATCCGATGTTCCGATTCCCGTATGTATTCTTGGTTTATTTGCTTTCTTGATGGCCTCGGCGGCCACTTCAATGTCCTTTTTAACAGCGCGGGTTAGCCCACAGACCGTTGCATTTTTGACCAACTTTGAAATTTCTTCAACAGATTTAAAGTCGCCAGGACTGGAAATTGGGAAGCCAGCTTCGATCACATCCACGCCCAAATCATCCAGGCGCTTGGCAATCACCAATTTTTGCTCCGTGTCCAACTTACATCCAGGAACTTGTTCTCCGTCTCTCAGTGTCGTATCAAAAATTTGTACCTTATCTTTACCCATTATTTTTGTCTGTTTCTTCTAAGTACTACGAAAATAGACAAGGATAAGGGAAGAATAAAAAAGGGCTGGAACCCTTTACAACGTTAAATTGTATTCACTATAATGTAATATATTGAAATACAAATAGTTAAATTATATTTTTTACGATGACAAATGCCAGTAAGGACGCGTTGTTCGTGTTGATAAAATCGCTTTCCAAATCGGAAAAACGCCAATTTAAGCTGTATGTTGGCCGATTGGGGGTCAATACGGATGCGAAATTTTTGGCGCTTTTTAATCTTTTGGACAAGTTACGGAGGTATGACGAGCGACAAATTTTGGAGAGTGGCATCGTAAAAAAGGCACAGCTTTCCAACCTAAAAGCGCATTTGTACAAACAAATCTTGGTGAGTCTTCGTTTAAATCCCGTGAACCAAAATGCACGTGTGCAGATTAGGGAGCAATTGGATTTTGCCACCATCCTGTACCAAAAAGGGTTGTACAAGCAAAGCTTGAAAATTTTGGACAAGGCCAAAACGTTCGCTATTGAGCATGAGGAAAAAAATGTGGCCTACGAGATTGTGGAATTGGAAAAAGTTATTGAGACCCAATACATTACCCGAAGCATTCCAGATAGGGCCGATGAACTTGCGGTGCAGGCCAAGGAACTCTCCGCCTTAAATGTGATGGCAAGCAAATTGTCCAACCTTTCCTTACAATTGTACGGAATGATGCTGAAAGTGGGCTATGTGCGAAGTGATGAAGACCTACAAAAAGTAAAAACCTATTTTGAAACCCATTTGCCTACCTATGAACTGGAGAAACTGGGATTTCGGGAGAAGCTTTGGCTGTACAAAGCTCATCTCTGGTATAGTTTGTTGATTCAGGACTTTTTGTCAGCCTACAAATATGCCAGTAAATGGGTAGACCTTTTCTACGAAAACGAGGAGATGATTCCATTGAATCCGGTTTTTTTCTTAAAAGGGAACCATTACCTTTTGGAGTCGCTTTTCTTTGTAAAATATGCTTCCCAGTTTAAGGAAACCTTGGACCGTTTGGAAAAACAGGTGGAAAATCCAAATTTTCCGCAAAACGATAATATTGCTTCCTTGGCGTTTTTGTACATCAACTCTAATAAACTCAACCTTCATTTCTTGGAAGGCACTTTTGACAAGGGGCTCTATCTGGTCAATATTATAGAATATGGCATCAAAAAGCACAGGGAACGGATAGATGAGCACCACATTATGCTGCTTTATTATAAGATTGCCTGTTTGTACTTCGGAAATGGAGACAACAAAAACTGTATTGTCTATTTAAAAAAGATTATTTCCAACAAAAACCTGAAAATGCGCGAAGATTTGATGTGCTTCGCCCGGGTATTGAGTCTTGTGGCACACTATGAGGCAGGGATGGACTATCACTTGGAAGTTCAACTTAAAAGCACCTATAAGTTCTTATTGAAAATGAACGACTTACATGCTGTTCAAAAAGAGATGATCAAGTTTTTGAGAGGCTTGGGAGATATTTACCCGCATGAGCTCAAGAATGAGTTCCAAAAACTCTACAACGAGTTGAAAAAATACGAGAATCACCCTTACGAGAAACGGGCATTCCTGTACCTGGACATCCTTTCATGGTTAGAAAGCCATTTGGAAAATAAACCCGTAGGTCAGATTATCCGCGAAAAAGCACTTGCGGTTACCCGTTAAAGACAGGCATTCCAAACAGGATCTTCCGGTGGCGGAGCCACAAAGGTCATGATTTCCTTTTGCACGGGATGTTCCAATTCCAAACTTCGAGCGTGCAAGTGGATGCCTCCGTCTTTGTTGCTTCGATCAGCCCCGTATTTTAAATCTCCTTTGATGTAACTGCCCAAGGCTGCCAATTGTGCACGGATTTGATGATGTCGACCCGTCTTTAAATCAATTTCCAACAGGTAATAGTTATCCAGTTTTTTAAGGAGTCGGTACTCCAGAACCGCTTTTTTACTGTTGGCTACTTCCTTGTCATGCGCATAGGACTTGTTCTGTTTGGGATTTCGAACCAGCCAATGCGTCAACGTTTCTTGGTGGTCTCTCGGCGCATTCTGGACCACGGTCCAATAGACTTTTTTGGTATTTCCTTCCGAAAACAATTTGTTGAGTCGGGGTAGGGCTTTTGAGGTTTTGGCAAAGAGTACAATCCCCGAAGTGGGTCTGTCCAGCCGGTGCACCACGCCCAAATACACGTTGCCGGGCTTGTTGTATTTTTCTTTGAGGTATTGTTTTACTACTTCGCTTAGTGGCGTGTCTCCTGTTTTGTCTCCCTGAACAATATCGCCCACTCTTTTATTGACTACAATAAGGTGGTTGTCTTCATAAAGGACTTGAAGGTTGGTGGGGTTGGATTTGATGGATTTTTGGTCTTTTGGATTTTTGGAATTCACTTCAGAGTGGATTTGAATTTGGAGGTCATTTTTATGATTGAGTTCAATTTGTCGGTTAAGAATCCCAATGTTTTGTCTGACAAAAAGCCTAAATCATTTGATATTAGAAGTTGCGTTTCTACTTCATACATTGAACCAAGAGCTATTTCTAAAAATCTTGAAAAGTCTTTGTTTGATTTTCTCGAACACCCTTCAGAAATGTTTGAGGGAATAGAAACCGCTGCTCGTCTAAGTTGATTAGAAATTCCGAATTTTTCCGTTTCAGGAAAGCTTCCAGTTATTTTGTAAATGTCAGAACAGAATTCTCGACTTAATTTCCATATGTCCAAATCTTTGAATCGATGCATAAGTAGGAATTTTTTAGAAGAAAGATATCAAAATATCTAACAATCCAATATTCCAACAATCTAGTAAGACTCATCATCATTGGGAAAATCCCGACTCTTCACATCATCCACATATTGTGAAATGGCTTCGCTCATATCATCATAGAGATTCATGTACCTTCTTAAAAAGCGGGGATGGAACTCATGCGTCATGCCCAACAAATCATGAACCACCAAAACCTGTCCGTCCACTCCGTTTCCAGCTCCAATGCCAATGACCGGAATAGAAACACTTTCGGCCACTTCTTGGGCCAATTTTGCCGGTATTTTTTCCAAAACGATTCCAAAACAGCCCAATTCCTCCAATAGTTTGGCATCTGATTTCAATTTTTCAGCTTCCTCTTCTTCCTTGGCACGAACGGTGTAAGTTCCGAATTTATAAATGGACTGTGGCGTAAGGCCCAAATGCCCCATTACAGGAATGCCAGCTTGAAGAATCCGACTTACCGACTCTTTGATTTCTGTACCACCTTCCACTTTTATGGCGTGGGCACCACTTTCTTTCATGATTCGTATAGCGGAACGAAGTGCCTCCTTGGAATCACTTTGATAACTTCCAAAGGGAATATCTACTATCACCAAAGCCCTTTTGGCCGCCCGAACCACGGAACTTGCATGGTAGATCATTTGATCCAAAGTAATGGGAAGCGTGGTTTCATGCCCCGCAATGACATTACTGGCAGAGTCCCCTACCAGAATCACATCTACATTGGCGGCATCCACAATTTTGGCCATGGAGTAATCATAAGAGGTGAGCATGGAAATTTTCTCACCACTTTGTTTCATTTCAATCAAGGATTTCACCGTGACCCTTTTGTATTCTTTTTTGGCGACAGACATTCGGTTCAATTTTATGTGCTAAATGTAAGCAGATTTGTTTAATTTGGGGGTCAATCAAAAAACAACAGTATCATGAGAATTGTATTCAGTTTAGCATTTTTTTGTTTCGTATTCAGCAATGCCAATGCCCAAGGGCCCAACCCTCCCGAAATTGATGCCCAAAAACAAGTAAAGCAGGTCATTGAAACTTTTTTTAACGGATTTCACAAACAGGATTCCAGTATCATCAAGAGCACAGTGGCCGATAAAGTTGTGCTCCAGACCACTGGAAAGGACCAAGAGGGGAAGACCCGTTTCAGGGAAGAGGAGTTTTCAAAATTCCTGACCTCCATCTGCAGTATCCCAGATAGCATCAAGTTTCAGGAGAAACTCACTTCGTTCTCCATTCAGGTGGACCGAACCATGGCCAATGCTTGGGTGGGATATGAGTTTTGGTTGAATGATGAATTCAGTCATTGTGGCATCAACTCCTTTCAATTGGTGGATTTTGATGGGGAATGGAAAATAATTTACCTCATTGATACTAGAGGAAAAGCAGGATGTATGGAGGAGTAGACTACTGCTTTCAGGAGAATTCCATTTAGGATTTATAGGTATTGAAATAAAGATTCAGCTTTTCTTTCAACTGGGTATGGCTTAAGGGCAAACCGTTAGCAGAAATATTGAATGGTGAGTTGTAATTTTCAACATTGTATTTCATCAATTGTCTCCTAAGGGCATTCTCTTCTTTTTCCACCCAAGAAGTAGGATTTTCGACGTTTATGATTATGATTTTGGTGCCGTGGATGTTAATTTCATTAAATCCAAGAATTTCATTCCACCCAATAAAATCACTCATAGATTTACTGGGATCTACATTTAAACCTTTCGGGCTAATGATGAGCATGAGACGATTAGCAATCAATCCCTTTATTCCCGCATAGATACCCAATCCAAAAAAGAGAATGGAGACCACCCCGATACCTCTTATCAGCAATGGGCTTTTTCGTAAAGAATCGGAAAGTGAGTTGGCTTCAAGCATAAACCATATGCCCAAACCAACAAAAATCAAAGACCCTATCAATAACAAAAAGGACTTTTTCTTACTGCTGAATATTTCTATGCTTTCCATAAAATTGAAGTTAAATAGTGGAAGTAGAACGATGTAAATCCAGATTTATTAAGATTGGATTCAACAATGCCTTAAAAATCATACCGCTTCACTCGCCACTGTACAATTTGTAAACTTCGGTTCCTGCGCTTAAAAAAGCACCCGTCCCATAGACCTCGGTTCTATCAGGCCATGCTTTTCCGGGAGCGGCACCAATGGGCTGCACATAGCCCAACATACCTTCCGGGGTAATATAGCTAGTCAGGGCCTTCCAAGCTTTTTCAACGGCAGGGCCATAGGTCTTTTTGTCCAAAACACCGTTGTTGATACCCCAAGCGAGACCAAACACATAAAAAGAAGTTCCACTGGTTTCCGGGGTGGGATAAAATTCCTGACCCAACAGGCTCATGGCCCAATGTCCTTCGGGCGTTTGAATTTTCAGGAGTTTGGCGGCCATTTTTTCAAAAATGTCTTTGAAATATTGGTGTTCTGAACTTCCGGGTTCCAGCTCGTTCATGATGTTGACCAACCCAGCGAATACCCATCCATTGCCTCGCGACCAAAATATTTTAGTGCCATTATCCAGTTTGCCCATGTAGCTTTCATCACGGTAGTACAAATTCTCCTCTTTGTCAAAAAGAAAATCGGTGGTGGCCTTGAATTCATCCATCATGAAATCCAAATATTTTTTCTCCCCCGTAATCTTATACAGTTTGGCCCATACAGGTGGTGACATGAAGAGGGCATCGCACCAGTTCCATCGGGACTGATGAAAGGGACTTTGCCAAGTCAATGCGGTTTTGGCCGGGTGATATAAGATATAATCAAACTGCTCTTGGGTGGGTTTCAACATTTTTTCATCACCATATTTTCTAAAAAGGTCGAGGTAAAACTGCCCTACGGTATGGTCATCAGCATGGTACAATCGCTCGTGCAATTTCCAATTATTCAACTCACCGACAGTTTTGAGCCAGGTGTAATATTTGTCCCTATCTGACATGGCAGCCCATTTGGCCATGCCTACGTAAAGCGCTCCGTTGGTCCAGTCCAATGGATGGTGGGGCGAATCATAGGTAAAGGCATCCCGATAGTGCTCAATTTGCCAATCAGCAACCTTTTTCATGATGGCTTTTACCTCTTTCGGTTTGATTTCTTGGGAAAGAATGGTTGTTGAAAAAAGAAGACATCCCAATATGATAGTAATGTGTTTCATGATTTTGATTCTATTTGATACAATTAACAGTCACTTAAAAATACGCCTACGGCTAGACCTCCTTCTGAGGTTTCTTTATATTTTGAGCTCATGTCCTTGGCGGTTTCCCACATGGTGTTCACCACCTTGTCCAAAGGGACTTTGGCTTCTTTTGGGTCCGTATCCAAGGCAAGCTCTGCTGCATTGATGGCTTTTATGGCCCCCATAGCGTTGCGCTCAATACAGGGCACCTGCACCAAACCTCCAATGGGGTCGCAAGTGAGCCCCAAATGGTGTTCCATGGCAATCTCAGCGGCAATCAACACCTGTTCTGGAGAACCACCCATCAGTTCGGTCAAACCCGCTGCTGCCATGGCCGAGGAAACTCCAATTTCCGCTTGGCATCCACCCATGGCTGCTGAAATGGTGGCCCCTTTTTTAAAGATACTGCCCACTTCGCTGGCCACCAATAAAAACTGCCGGATATCATCAAAATCAGCATCGTGGTTTTCAATGACCATATAGTACATCAAAACGGCTGGGATAACACCGGCACTTCCATTGGTGGGCGCGGTGACAACCCTTCCCAATGAGGCATTTACCTCATTCACACTTAGCGCAAAACAGCTGACCCATTTAATGATTTGGCGGAATTTCACTTCAGTATCCCGGATACTCTCCAACCATTCCTGTGGATTGGAGTAGGGGACGTTCCCCTTCAATTTTTGGTGCATCTCAAAAGCACGACGCTTCACGTTGAGTCCACCGGGGAGTTTTCCTTCGGTATGGCAGCCCACATACATGCATTCCAACATGGTATTCCAGATCTGATGTAAGCCTTCATCAATTTCTTGAGCAGTTCTCAGGGAAAGTTCATTTTCCAAAACAATCTCAGAAATGGATTTGCCTTGGTCAAGACAGTGTTGGAGCAATTCATTTCCAGTTTTGACGGGATGTGGAAAAGTCTTGAAGGTCTCTTTGTTTTCTTTGGCATGAATGAGTTCTTCTTTTACCACAAAACCACCGCCAATGGAATAGTAGGTTTCTGTGACAAGTTTGCCGTTTGCCAATTGTGCTTCAAATTGAATGGCATTGGAGTGAAAGGGTAAAAATTCTTTTTTGAAGATGATATCAGTTCCGAAATCGAATGGAATTTCCCGAACACCCCCAAAGTTCAATTTTTGACTGGTTTTAAGTTGTTCCAGTGAGACGCCAATGCTTTCAATTGGAACAGTGACAGGGTCAGTGCCCAACAATCCCATCACCACGGCAATATCCGTGGCATGACCTTTTCCGGTCAAGGAAAGAGAACCATAGAGATACACCTTGATTTCTTTGACTTGGTCAAAAACACCCTGCTCTTTCAATTCGCTTATCCAGCGCTCTGCCGCCCTCCACGGGCCGAGGGTATGGGAACTGGAAGGCCCCACACCAATTTTAAGCATATCAAACACACTAATACATTCCATAGCTGCAATTTGCTGTTTCAAATATAACAACCTCCAGCATATAAAATCGGAATTGGAAAAGAAGGAATCAACAAAGAAAATTACTGTGACATACCTGCAATTTTGCCCAATTCCCTATCAATCTTGACCAAATAGCTGACACCTTGTCATATTCTGGCGCATGGCATAATCATTGACCTTTTATGTGCGAGCTTAAAAAAGAACTGTAAACAGATATAACTTTAGATACGATGAGCAAAATTATAGGTATAGACTTGGGTACGACCAACTCCTGCGTCTCTGTAATGGAAGGTAACGAACCTGTGGTAATTCCAAACGCCGAAGGTAAACGCACCACTCCTTCTGTAATTGCATTTGTGGAAGGCGGAGAAATAAAGGTGGGAGATCCCGCCAAAAGGCAAGCGGTCACCAACCCAAACAAAACGATTTATTCGATCAAGCGGTTCATGGGTAACAAATACTCAGAATCCAAAAAAGAAGCGGACCGAGTTCCTTATAAGGTTACAAAAGGCGACAATGATACCCCACGTGTGGATATCGATGGTCGTTTGTATACCCCTCAAGAACTTTCGGCCATGATTCTTCAAAAAATGAAGAAAACAGCCGAGGATTACTTGGGTCAGGATGTAACCCGTGCGGTCATCACCGTTCCTGCTTACTTTAACGATTCCCAAAGACAGGCCACCAAAGAAGCTGGTGAAATTGCCGGTCTTACCGTGGAGCGAATCATCAACGAGCCAACCGCGGCATCTTTGGCCTATGGTCTTGATAAGAAAGATACCGACCAAAAGATTGTGGTATTTGACTTTGGTGGTGGTACGCACGACG
This sequence comes from Muricauda sp. MAR_2010_75, assembly GCF_000745185.1. Taxonomy (NCBI): domain Bacteria; kingdom Pseudomonadati; phylum Bacteroidota; class Flavobacteriia; order Flavobacteriales; family Flavobacteriaceae; genus Allomuricauda; species Allomuricauda sp. MAR_2010_75. The sequence continues at coordinate 3,989,598 of NZ_JQNJ01000001.1, read as the reverse complement.
TTTCCATTTTGGAATTGGGAGACGGTGTTTTTGAAGTATTGTCAACCGATGGTGACACACACCTGGGTGGTGACGATGTTGACCAAAAAATCATTGACTGGTTGGCCGAGGAGTTCATGAAAGATGAGGATATGGACCTTCGTAAGGATGCCATGGCACTTCAACGTTTGCGCGAAGCTGCTGAAAAGGCTAAAATTGAGTTGTCATCTTCTGCACAGACAGAAATCAACCTGCCTTATGTAACCGCGACGGCTTCAGGACCGAAGCACTTGGTGCGGACACTATCACGTTCCAAGTTTGAACAATTGATTGAAGACTTGGTGAAAAGAACTATTGAACCTTGTGAGAAGGCGTTGAAATCGGCCGGTCTTTCAAAAAGTGACATTGACGAGATTATTTTGGTAGGTGGTTCTACCCGTATCCCTGCGGTACAGGAGGCCGTTGAGAAATTCTTCGGTAAAAAACCATCCAAAGGCGTTAACCCAGATGAGGTTGTAGCGATTGGAGCCGCTATCCAAGGTGGTGTATTGACAGGGGATGTAAAAGACGTACTTCTATTGGATGTTACCCCACTTTCATTGGGTATTGAGACCATGGGAAGCGTATTCACCAAATTGATTGAGGCGAACACCACTATTCCTACCAAGAAGTCACAGGTATTCTCCACTGCGGCGGACAATCAACCTTCGGTTGAAATCCACGTGTTGCAAGGAGAGCGTCCTATGGCAGCGGATAACAAAACTATTGGTAGGTTCCACTTGGATGGAATTCCACCAGCGCCAAGAGGTACTCCCCAAATTGAAGTGACCTTCGATATTGATGCCAACGGTATCATCAAGGTTTCTGCAACGGATAAAGCTACCGGTAAATCACAGGATATTCGTATTGAAGCTTCTTCCGGTTTGACCGAGGAAGAAATCAAAAAGATGAAAGCTGAAGCGGAAGCCAATGCCGAAGCGGATAAAAAAGCGAAGGAAACCGCTGATAAATTGAATGAGGCCGATGCCATGATCTTCCAAACTGAAAAGCAGTTGAAGGAATTCGGTGATAAATTGTCCGATGACAAGAAAAAACCGATTGAAGATGCTTTGGAAGAATTGAAGAAAGCCTACGAGACCAAGGATGTTGCCGTTATTGAACCTGCTTTGGAGAAAATCAACGAAGCGTGGAAGGTGGCCTCTGAGGAAATGTACAAGGCACAAGCCGATGCAGCTCAAGCTAACGGGGCTGATACTGCTGGAGCAGAAGGCTCGGCAAGTGGCGATACCAAAGAAGGCGATGACGTTGAGGACGTAGACTTCGAAGAAGTCAAGTAGCCTGTCCTGAGCGAAGTCGAAGGATAGATTTTGAAGAGGTTAAGTAAACTTCTAAATAGATAGATTAAAAAACCCTGACTTTCGGTCAGGGTTTTTTGTTTGCCTGGTTTTGGGATTATGCAGCATTCAGTTGCCGCATTTCCATTTCCCGAAGCTTTTGCAACGCTTCGGATTTTGAGTTAACATTTAGTTTGACGTAAATGTTCTGGATGTGAAAATTCACCGCACTGGGTGTTACACAAAGTCGGTCCGCAATCATTTTGTAGGTAAATCCCTGGGTAAGGAGTTCAATGATTTGGTTTTCCTTTCGCGAAAAGGAATCAAAGGTCTTCATTTGGAAGGAACTGATGATTTTTTTCACTAAATCGTGCTCCAATGCAACGCCGTGCTGGTCAAGTGCTTCAACTGCATTGAACAATCTCTCCTTGGTCAACGGTTTGGTCAAATAACCACTGGCACCTTTTTTAAAGGCTTCCTTAATGAGTTTAAAATCGTTCTTTTTACTCATCATCAAGACCTTGAGGTCTTCGTTCTTTTTATGGAGGTATTCCAGTCCGTCGATTCCGGAAATTCCGGCCAAGGAAACTTCAGAAATCACAATATCCGGATTGGTGCGCCCAAAGTTGGACAATAGGTCGTGCACAGATTTATAGATACCGTGCAATTCATACGTGATCACATCTTCAAAATAAAATTTATAGATGGGATGCAAGCTCACATCATTATCGATGATTGCTATTTGTAAAGGGTTAGTTTTCATGATAAGAAAGATTTGGGGGTCTGACTCTTTTACATAATTCGCCTTCCATTCCGCCCAAATAGGGCAAAAGGTATTCCATTCGAAGTATTTTCAAGGTTGATACAATAGCCGACCGAAAGCATATTTCGCGCTAAGTAGGTATACGGAAATACCGGTGGCGTATATCAAAATTGAATATACCGACACTGATCCCAAAGGAATCACATCAAAAAATAAAGTTTAGAAAAGGTTGTAGGTTACCTAAAATGAGGTTGAAAGTAATTTTTAGGAATCCCTTTTTTCCGAGAGTTGTAGTTTTTTTTTCATGACTAAAAGATTTGGGTTTGTATTATTTCAAGAATTAAAGTAGAAATTTTTTTACTGCAATAGACGAAATTGTAGCTTTTTTCGTTCAAATGCATTCTTTCAATCACCTTGTAAAGGGGTGGAGTAAACCATAAATATTTGATAATCAAAATATTGAATAAAAAAACAGGGTGCTTTTAGTGGCACCCTGTTTCTGCTGAAAAAATCGGTCAGATTGAAATAATACAACCCGCTTTCTATGATAGACTGTCAGTTCCCCCTGTCTTTCTTATCATGGTCATGTGTGTTTCGATCTCGGCTATGAAACAGAATCAATGACACTTCAGGTATGGTTGACCGATTAATTGTTAATGTCTTATTTATCTTCAAATGAAGTACTGGTGTACTCCACACCATCATTCATTGCGGTTTGAAGGACGGCTCCATTGTCAGCAACATCCTCATACTCATTTTGGTTCTTTTTGCTGCTGCCATAGGCCACGGTGTATTGCGAGATGGTATGGTTTTGACCTCTGTTGCTCACTACAAATCCCAATCCCTTTTCTGGGCTCAACTGGATGGCATAGTCATCACTGTCACTGTTGATATGGTTCCCTAAGTTTACAGAAGGGGTAAGGGTGTTCAGCACAACTTGGGTAGCGTAAAGGTCCAAGCCGCCAAAGCCATCGCGTCCTTCAGAAGCAAAGAACAGCAGGGTTCCATTGTAAAGACTTGGGTAAAGCTCATCTTCCTTGGTGTTGACCTTAGGGCCGAGGTTTTTGGATACTCCAAGGCTTCCATCGGCCTTGATATCAGCAACATAAATATCATATTTCCCATAACTCCCTTTCATGTTGGAAGCGAAGAACAAACGCTTTCCGTCCTCAGAGATAGTTGGGTGCTTGGCAGAGGCATATTTTGGGCAAACCTCCATTTTAGTGATGTTTTTCCATTCACCATTAATATTTTCGGCTCTGTAGATTTCGTGTACGATTTCTTTTTTGGAGAATACTCCGTATAAAGGCTTTTGTTCGGATGTCTTACTGAAGTAAGCTGTTTTTCCATCTTTGGTGATGGTCATGGAGGGAACATATCCATCAATAGTGGATAGGTTGCCATCCAAAGTTGTACTGACGAGGTCTTTGGCCATTTGGGCCTTGGCAGTTGCACTGCAAAATAGCATTCCTGAAACAAGTAGGCTGTAAAAGATTGAACGTGTCATGATATTAGATTTGGGGGTTAATACATCACAAAGATCAAAAAGAATTACAGGGAATACTTATGAATTTTTCATAGGTTTTTGATTTTAACGGATAAAAAGTGCATTTCATCGAAAAAATTTTAGTCATTTAACGCATGATTGTGGACAAAATGCTGATAAACGGACTTTTATGTCGATAAACGACAAAAAATCAACTTACGGAAAGAAATCTAAATTTGATTGTAATGATTTTTAATATCGTTCACAGCTTATTTCATGCCGCTGCGGATAGCACAAATTGATTTACCTTCGCTACAGTAAATACCATCTACCAAAATTAGTGGTGCATTTCATCAATTCTTTCAAAATACTTTTGGTATACCTATAACGAATGGATTTAACCATTGAAAATATCATTTTGGTCGGCTCAATATTGTTGCTGATAAGCATTATTGCCGGAAAGACCAGCTACCGCTTTGGGATTCCCACCTTGCTGTTGTTCTTGACCATTGGTATGCTGGCCGGGTCTGATGGTATTGGGGGAATTAATTTTGACAATCCAAATATTGCGCAGTTCGTGGGGGTGGTTTCCCTAAATTTTATTTTGTTCTCCGGAGGTTTGGATACCAGTTGGCAATCCGTTAAGCCAGTTTTAAAGGAGGGAATTATGCTTTCCACCCTAGGGGTTTTGCTTACCGCATTGGGGCTGGGCTATTTTGTTTTTCTGATCACTGATTTTAGCCTATATGAAAGTTTGTTGCTGGGTGCCATTGTTTCTTCCACGGATGCAGCAGCGGTGTTTTCAATACTAAGGGGAAAAAACCTTGCACTCAAAAAAAATCTTAGACCAACCTTGGAGTTGGAGAGTGGGAGTAATGACCCCATGGCCTATGTGCTTACCATTGCTTTTTTATCCTTGGTTCAGCATCCTGAAAACAGTGCACTTTCCATTATTCCATTCTTCTTTTTACAAATGGTGATAGGTGGTGTGCTGGGGTTTCTTTTTGGCAAATTGAGCAAGATCATTATCAACAGGATCAAGCTGGACTTTGAGGGACTGTATCCTGTACTGACGATTACCTTGATGTTCATTACATTCTCTGCCACGAATTTTATCGGCGGAAATGGGTTTTTAGCCATTTACATTTGTTCGGTCTACTTGGGGAATCAAAACCTGATTCACAAAAAGACCATCATGCGTATGTTTGACGGTCTGGCTTGGCTTATGGAAATTGTTCTCTTCCTAACACTGGGTCTACTGGTTTTTCCATCGGAGATTGTTCCATTTATAGGGATAGGTTTATTGATTGCACTTTTTTTGATTTTTGTGGCCCGACCCTTGGCCGTTTTTATCTCGTTGATTCCCTTTAAAATGAAACTGAGACGTAGGTTCTATATTTCATGGGTTGGGTTACGGGGAGCGGTACCTATTGTATTTGCCACCTACCCGCTTTTAGCAGGAATAGATAAAGCAAGTATAATATTCAACATTGTGTTCTTTGTATCCATCACCTCGGTGCTTATTCAGGGAACCACCTTGTCCATTGTGGCAAAATGGTTACATGTTGGCCTCCCGGAAAGGGTAAAGCCGTTATCCCCAACAGATGAATTGCTTTCCGAGCACCCCAAAGCCCTTATGAAAGAAATAAAAATAGAGGAAGGTTGCCCAGCAGCGGGATTGAAAATCGTAAATCTTAACTTTCCAAAGAAAGCCATCATTGCAATGATCGAGCGTGATGGAAATTACCTTACACCGAATGGGTCCACCGTTATAGAGGCTAACGATAAGTTGGTGGTACTTACAGATAAGGTTGAGATCTTGGAAAAAGTATATGCATCCCTCTCGTTGCCAAGGGAGGACTTATAGCAATAAGCTCAATTTCTGGAAAATAGTTAGAAAAGTTTTTTGAGTATTGGAATTTGGTAACGGTTCATCCAAACCAGGATACCACAGAAAATAAAGGTGACCATTGCCAAAATGAACAAAGTGCCCCCATCATTTTGAACCACAATGCCCAGTTGGGTAAGGTGCGAAAAGATGGCACCGGCCATTAGCCCCAGCCCTAGAACGGCACCCAGCCATGTTGTCCGGGGAACCAAGATAAGAATAGCGGTAATCAATTCAAGAATTCCAATGCCAATGCGCCCAACAGGTTCCAGTCCCAAGGTTTCAAAAATATATACTGATTCTGGTGCCGCGGAAAACTTATAAAATAAAGTCTGCAATAGGATAACAGCAGGAACAACTTTTAGGGCCAGATCAACGATTGATTTTAGATTCATTGTTAGGGTTTTTTGTAATACATCGGATTGGTCGTAAAATTTTGATTTAGTTAACTTTGGTTGATTCTTTTTTTATAAATAGGTAGCTGTCAATCCAATAAATTAACCTGTGGAACCCAAAGAAAAACTTTTAGAGCATTTAAGGGAAACCATTGTATTGAGTTCATCCGAAGAAACGACTGTTTTGGATAGCTTTAAGGAACTGAGGCTCAAAAAAAAAGAAATCCTCCTTTTTACGGGCGATGTCTCTTCCCATATGCAGTTTATTGCGGAAGGGTGTTTACGGGCCTATTACATGGATGAAACCGCAAAGGAACATGTGGTTCAATTTGGAATTGAAGGCTGGTGGGTGAACGATCTTTACAGTTACCTCACCCAAACCCCCGCCAAACAATTTGTGCAGGCGCTGGAGCCCACGGTTGTTCTTCAGATTCATAGGGATGCCTTGCATGAACTATATGATAAAGTTCCTGCCATGGAACGTTTTTATCGGTTAAAGTTCGAGAAAGCTTACGTATCGCTCCAAGATAGAACCTTAAACGCAATGAGCAAGAGCGCCGAGGAACGTTATTTGGAATTTCGATCAAAATATAGGAATATAGAACAGCGGGTGCCCCAATACATGGTTGCTTCCTATTTGGGCATCACTCCGGAATTTTTAAGCGCACTCAGAAAAAAATTAAAATAAGCGTTTTTCTTAAGGCACCTTAAGATTGTTCTCTGGGACAAGAAATAGGTTTGTACTGAAATTTTTAAATCAGTACAGCATGAAAAAAATCATAGCCATTACGGGCAGCAACAATCCAGATTCAATCAATGAGAAATTTGTTAGATACCTCATTTCCGAATTTCCCGATGCAGGGATTGAGTTTGTGGACCTGAAAGACTTCAACGTACCTATCTATAGTCAAGCTATTGAAGAAATGGGTATTCCAGAAAAAATCAAAAAGCTCTTTCAAATTTTTACGGGAGCAGATGGATTTATACTGGCTTCCCCGGAACATAATGGACTTCCCTCCGCTTTTCTGAAGAACATCATTGATTGGCTTTCAAGGATCGACCAGCAATTTTTTGGTCAAAAGCCCATTCTTCTATTAAGTACATCCCCTGGTGTTACTGGTGGCCGAACCCATTTGCAGCTATTGGCAGGATTGGTTGGGCGATGGGGCGGACATCTGGTGGGGCAATATTCCTTGGGAAGTTTTACCGAAAATTTTGATGTTGGAAAAAAGGAGGTTGAAACCCGTTCCATTCGGGAAAAATTGAATGAGCTCGTATCAACGTTGGTAGAAATGGAAACGGAACACCTTCAAAACTAAGATGTCATGAACCAGCATATTGTAGAACACCTTTTTAGATTTTGGAGAGAGATTGGTAGGTTGGGCGGATTTATTCATCAGGGCATGGAGTATGACTATACAGCTCCAGACCAAAAATCATGGCCCAGCAAAGTCTTTGGTCTAAAAACTAGCGGACTGTATATCGATTCGCTAAAAGATGGAATAAGAGCAGAAGTTATCCCCAATTCTGTTGGCATTCATGAAGATGAAGAAATGGGAACACAGTTGCTCAATCAAGGTTTTGTATTGACTTCCAGTGTTGCGGCCATGTCAATGGATGCGACTGGTGGTAACTTTGAGCCTGAAACCTACATTGCACAAATAGAACGAGTGGATTCGGATGAAAAAGCAAGAATCTTTGCCGATGTGGCATCCCAATCCTTTGGGTATCCCGTTTTGGAAACGACCATATCCCCTTTACATAAAAGGCAATCGTTTAAGCTGTTTTTGGGTAAGCTAGGGAACTTTTATTGCAGTTGCGGGATTGTTTATTTGGATAAAGACAAAGTAGCTGGAATCCACATGATTGGAACTTTGCCCGAATTTAGGGGTAGGGGACTGGGAAAGATAATGACCAAACACTTGATTCAGGTTGCGCAAAAAAATGAAAGTCAACAAATTTTTTTGGTCGCCTCTGAGGCCGGCGAGCGGATTTATAGCAAAATGGGCTTTAAAAAGCACGGGGTTTTGCAAAGCTATTCTTTGTAGCTTGTTAGGGAATACAAAACTATTTAGCAATGCATGTTGTTATTTACAAATTTGAAGTAATCCAAGGAAGAGAACCACAATTTAGAGAGGTATGGGCTAAATTGACCCAAGCATTTTTGGATCACGCCATGAGTCTTGGTTCTCGATTGCATAAAGATGAAAATGGTGTTTTTATGGCCTATGCCCAATGGCCGGATGAGGAAACCTTTTTAAAATCAAAAGACAAACTACCATTATATTCCAAGAGGTTAATTTCCCAAATGGAAACATCATGTGCGTCGATTGCTATTCTCCACAAGTTGAATGTTGAAATGGATTTACTAATAAGTGGATAGACCAATTCCCATTTTATTAAGCTATGTTAATTTTTCACAGTTTTTCCAACCTTAGTTTTGCGGTAAATACATAAAGATGGACAAGGGTATTTATTTTTTACTGGCAATTTTGGGTGGAGTTTCCTTGGCCATGCAGGGAGGGCTCAATGCCCAATTGGGAGTGCAGCTTAAAAGTTCCATTCTGGCCTCTTTGGTGGCCTTTGCTTTCAGTGCATTATTTGCGCTCTTGTTGGTCTTGGTATTGACAAGGTCTTCAATGGATTTCAGTCTTTACAGAAATGTGCCTGCATATTTATGGTTCTCTGGAGCATTTTTCAGTGTGATTGGTATTTGTCTATACTATTATACCATTCCCAAACTGGGTATATCGACGATGATATCACTGGGGCTTTTTGGACAATTGCTTTTTGCCACTGTAGCCGGACACTTTGGATGGTTTGGCCTCCCTAATGAACCTCTTGTCATTAAAAGGGCATTGGGCATATTTGCAATGGCTTTGGGGATTTTCTTGATGAACAAAAATTAGAATATTGAACATTTTATAGGTTATGAGATTATTGGAAAGTTTAAAATGGCGTTATGCCACAAAAAAGTTTGACTCTTCGAGAAAAGTCAACGAAAATGATTTGGAAAAACTGAAAGAGGCCGTACAACTATCTGTATCGTCATACGGATTGCAACTGTATAAGGTTTTGGTGATTTCCGATAAGGAGACACGCGAAAAATTATTGCCCTTTTCATGGGGACAATCCCAAGTTACGGAAGCTTCACACCTTTTTGTTTTTTGTAATTATACGGAGCACAGGGAAGAAGACGTGGATGCGTATATTGCTTCAACGGCCAAAATACAAGGTACTACCTTGGAAAAGTTGACCAGCTATAGAAATTTTATCAAAGAGAGTCTTTCGCGGATGAATTGGTCTGAATGGCAGGCCTGGTCCGAAAAACAGACCTATTTGGCATTATCGAATTTATTGACGGCCTGTGCCGAACTTAAGATTGATGCTTGCCCCATGGAAGGATTTGACAGGGAGGACTATAATAAGATTCTCAAGTTGGAAGAAAGAGGGTTGAGTACCAGTATTATTGCGCCAGTAGGGTATCGGTCAGCCGATGACCATACCCAATTCAGAAAAAAGGTACGAAAACCCATTACGGAAATTTTTGAGATGTTTTAGACAGTACCCATTTTTCTAAGCGGCATTTCGGAAAGTCTACGGGAATAACGCCTTTGAATAAAGAATCCTGGTTTCATCGGATGGCTCAAAAACCCCTGTCCAGAGTTAGTATACTTTTTGATTTGGGCGATAAAAAGCAGTAAACATTCTACTTGTTAACCTATTTTTTACGATTGAAGAAATGAAGATGGGTAATTTCGTGCAAATAGCACACAGTCATGAAAACCAGACTACTTTTCCTATGTACAATACTGTTGATCACCGTTTCCTGTTCCAGTGACCCAAGTCCAAGCCCAAAGGAAAATGAAGATACACAAATCACCTTTGAAGATTTACAAGTTTCAATTCGGAACATCCTGGATAATGAAACTGTTTTAAATGATGTAAAGGGAATCTCTGTATCGGTACATATTCCCGGTGAGTCAGTTTGGAACGGGGTTGCGGGCAACGCTATCCCCGGCACTCCCATTACGGTCAACACCAAGTTTGCTATTGCCAGTATCACAAAAACTGCAATAGCTGCGGTTATGCTCCAATTGGTTGAAGAGGAAAAACTGTCGCTGGATGATCCATTGAGTAATTGGCTTCCGTCAATTGAGAATATTGATCCAGACATTACTGTGCGGCAGTTACTGCGCCATCAAAGTGGTATTTTTGATTATTTGGCAAACCCCAATACGCCTACTTCTTCAGAGTTTGGTGATACAGACGGTTGGACCCCACTCGAAATCTTGGAGACCTTTGTGGATGCGCCTGTTTTTTCTGCGGGACAGAATTTTGGATATTCAAATACCAATTATATCGTTTTAGGAATCATTATAGAGTCCATTGAAGGAAAAACAATTGGTCAAGTGCTTAGAGACCGATTGTGGAACCCACTTGGATTGCAGTCTTTTTATTTTTTGGGAGAGGAAGAAGCCCCGGAACCGCTGGCTGACGGATGGTCAGACATGGACGGTGATGGGGTCAAGGACAATATTGACTTTCTTTTGATAAACCAAGAAGCCCAAAGTTTACGATGGGCTGCTGGTGCTTTGGTGGCAACACCCAATGAAATTGCAATATGGGCCAAAAAGCTCTATACCACCAATGAAGTTTTAACCAGTACATCCCAAACCGAAATGACCTCATTTGTGTCGTTCACCGACGGTGTTTGGACGGGATATGGTCTGGGTGTGCAACGTTTTTCGTTTCAGGGAAGAACCCAATGGGGGCACTTGGGCGGTGTTAGGGGGTATCGCGCCCTATTTGTATACGATGTTGAGTCTGGGGCAATTATTTCCTTATGTACCAATGTCTCTGCTGTGGACATTTATGCCATTATGGAAGATGTTATGGCCGAGTTTGTGGCGTATAGTGGAACTTGACATACCCACTAAATGCAATTATTGCATTATTTCTCTAGCTTAAGACTACTCAGATATTCTATCAAATCCCGAAGTTCGCGTTTATTGATTAGTTTTCCCATTGGCGGCATTCCTGAAGGAGAATTACGCCTGCTCTGAATGCGGGAATGTGCCACTTCAAGCGGTTCGGCGTCTGAAGTTCTAAGGATAAGACCTTCTTCGTTCTCTTCTTCCAACAACCCTGTGACCTCTTGTCCGTTGGTCAATGTCAAGGTAACGCTGCCATAGCCTGGAGCAATCCGTTTTGAAGGTTCAATCAAAGCTTCCAAAATTTGTTCTCGAGACAAGGTGTTTCCAATATCATCCAAAGCCGGACCTACTTTACCGCCAGAACCTTTTAATGCATGACAACGTACACATTGGGCGGTAGGATTACTTACAAAAACAGTTTGACCGTCCCACCAACTGCCACCATGGAGGGTTTCAGTATAGGCTCCAGTACCATAGCCTTGATTTTGTAGTGCAGCGAGTTGGTTCCCGAGCTTTTCGGAACCACTATTTGAAGCGGCTTCAATCAAATCTAACATAACGGCTTCATCAATATTTCCACGTGCGGCCCTTTGTAATAAACTCAAAAGAACAGCTTCACTTTTTTCCACTGGCATTTCTGACAAGACCTCCAGCAAAGCTTGTTGTTCACCGATACCACCTTTGTCAAAAATAGGATTTACAACACCTGGTAGTTCATCTTTACTAAGGGAAAGTTCTCCTATCAACCCAACGGCGGTTCGTCTCACTTGAGCATTTTCATCACCCATGCCCAAACGCATCACCTGCGCCAGTTGATCATAACCTACATTGCCCAAAGCCTTCAAGGCTTCTGACCTTGCCAAGGGTGAAGGATGACTTCGCATGAGTTGAACCAAACGGTTTTCATGTCCTTTCAATTGAAGGGACGACACCAATTTTAAACCACCTACCAATACTTCTTGGTTATCATCATTTAAGAAATCGGATAAACTTCCGCTTATTTTCTTTTGAATAGGTTCCAATGGGCGTGATATTTCGCCCAAGTGGTGACCATCTACGCGATCCATAACTGAAGGTGAGGCCCAAGTGCTCAAAGCGGCCAAGGCTTCTCCTCGTAATACGGGAGGAGCGCTTTTGTTCTTGGCATAATGAATCAAAAGGTCTAACTGTCTTTCACCTCCGACTCGAAGCGCAGCATTAATGACGCGTCGCATGAGCGGTTCTGAACTGGATTTTGGATTTTCCAACAGTGCCGCCAACTCAGGAAGGGCTTTTTCAATCCCCTTGTCGTCATTGATGGCTCTGGCGGCTTCAGTGACGATATATTCATCGGCATCTTTTAAAAAGGTGGCCACTTGAAGGCTTTTCATTCTCCGTAGAACCAAGACAGCTGCAATTTTCAGAGAACGATTTTCACTGTTTGCCAAGTTTACCAAAGGCTCAACCTCTCCAATTCGTGAAAGGGCCAATACCCCCGCGTGACGGAGGTAAACATCCTTATCGGCATTCTTCGCCAACATATCCAATAAAGGCTGAACGGCATTTTGCGCCTTAATGCGACCCAATGCTTGGGCAGCAAAAAACTGTACTCTGGGACTCTCTGATTTTAACAGGCTTATCATTTTGGAATTTCCTTCGGTATAGCGTAAGTCTCCCAATACTTTTAAGCTTTGGGCAACAATCTCCTGATCCGTGTCGTTCAAAAGGTTCTCTAAAACATCGGCTTTGTCCAATTCTTTGGCCGCGAGTTGGCCAATGCCCCAAATGGCATGGATTCGTGCCAGTTGATGGTCATCTTCCTGAGCTACCCGCTTCAATTTCCGATAGCCCCAAAAGCTACTTTTGGCCAATTGAAATTGTGCTTTTTGCCGGATACGCATATCGGGATAGCGTAGTAATTCGACCAGTTCATCATTGCTCAATGCTGAAAAGTCCGTAGTCATCCATTCTTGGGTTTTGGCACGTTGTTCGGCCAAATCGTTTTCTGAATCGGTAACATCCAGTTTCCAAACCCGTCCGGAATTTTTTGTGTCCCAGCCATTGAGCCAGTCTGCAACGTAAAGGGCGCCATCTGGCCCAAACTTGATGGCGGTGGGCAAAATACCGCTCAACACATCCGTTTCTGAGTTGAGCTCAAACGAAGCTCCTTTTGGTTTTAAATCGAAGGACCAAATATGGGATAGGGCAGGGTCGCCCACAAACTCAACCAAGAAGAATTTGTCCACCCAATCTGAGCCCAAAGCTGTCCCGGGATTAAAAAGCATTCCTGTTGGACCATTGTGGTAGTTCATAATGGGGGGAATAATATGTGCCGCTTGTCCTTCCCATCGGGGGAGGAAGAACTTTTCATCCATCCAAACCCTATATCCATTGTTTTTTGGGTCAGTATACTTTCCATATTGCCAATTGGAACGCCATCCGGCATCAGAACCTTCAACAATATGGACCAACCGTTCACTTTCTCCTCTATGGTCGCCATCATTATCGGAAGAGATGATATTGCCATACGTGTCAAAAACAAATTCGTGTGTATTCCGAAGGCCATGGGCAAACACCTCAAAATTGGACCCATCTGGATTGCTGCGTACAATGACCCCTTGGTTGGGGTATGGATATCGATTTCTTTCTTTATCAGTGATGCTTGCCCCAATGTCACCAATACCCCAATAGAGTTTGCCATCGGGCCCCATGATTGCACCGGACATGCCGTGACCGCTAAAACCAATATGAACACCAAAACCCGTTGCCAGTGAAGTCTTTGTGTCAAAGACTTCGTCACCGTTGGTATCTTCCATACGCCACATATCTGGTGCAATACCCACAAAAAGAGTTTCGTCATCTACAAGCAAAGCGTTGGCCACATCGGTTTCAACAGTATGAAAATCATGGACAACGCGAGTTGCTTTTTCGGCAACGCCATTATTGTCTGCATCTTCCAATCGCCATATTTCTTCCTCTTCCACGGCTAAATCCATCCAGTCATGGTTGCCATCTCCATTAAGGTCGGACAACCAAGCATTTTCTTCACTTTTAGCTGTTGAAAAGGTTTCATGCAGGAAAGCTTTGCGGTCAGTGACCGTTTTAAAACTATTGGAAGCGGTCATCCAATGCCGATAGCCACGAATATCAAACTCTGAATTTTTTTGGCGGTTGGTGCGGGTAAAGAAGATACGGCCCTGCGCATCAATATCCATGGCAATGGGGTCTGGAGCCAGCGTGTCAGGCGCCCAAAGACTAAGTTGAAGCCCATCTGCCAATTGGATTGAGCCCATCTTTTCTGCCTCAGCGACTTTTTGGTTGAGGTAGACTGAGTCCAACTCAATTACAACTGGGGTTTCTAAGGGTTTAAGGGGTTCTTTTTTACAGGAAAAAGCAATGAGCAATCCAAGGAAGATGCCCAGATTCAAAAGTTTCGTACGCCTCATTTTTTTGGTTTCGTTCGTTTGGCGCGAAAAAGGTATGAAAAAAGGTGTGATTCTTACACCCTTATCGACATGTAATTACCAATATTTTTCTTGGAGAGGTTTTTAGGTTTGTTGAGTAGTATTGGAAAGTAAAATTGAAATAAGCTCATCAAGCCTGAAGCTTAAAAAAAGCCCCTAATACAGGGGCTTTTAATTTTTGTTGATTTATTGACAGCAAGAAGGGCTCATATAGTTTTAACCCTTGTCATTTCGTTACCACAAGCATCAGAACCCGATGTTTTTAGAATATTGTTTTCCACCACTATGGTTTCATCCCTCCAGGTTGCCGCTCCGGAAGTGTTTCTCCATTTCACCTTTCCAGTATACACGCCAGTGCTTGTCTGGGTTAGAAAAAAGCCTATTTCATCCACGGCAAACTTGAACCTTCCAAGTCCCCCAAGCTTTGAATAACGCCCTTCGATCTCTCCATTTTCGTTGGTATAAAAGGAAACGACACGTCCATCGCAGCCTTCCCAAGACCCAATAATGTCTGTATTGGTGGAGGACACTACAGGGCTTACAGATTTGCAGCTACCGAAAATAAGTAAACTAATGAATATCAGTGGGATAAACTTTATTTTTTTCACTTTCATCAGTCGTTTCTTTGATATTTGTCTTTCATAAATTCAAAATACATATAGCCAAAACGGTCATACCAGTCTTCAACCCCATACTTGGCTTCACAGATGTTGAGTTCCATCATGGCATCGGCTAGACTTTGAAGAAATTCGGCATATTTATTATCGTAAGCCTGTTCGAGTTCTGTTACTGACTTTTCAATATTTCTTCTTTGCGTTTGCCATGCCATACCGCCTACACCACTGGGAGTAAAGCCGGATACATCATCCCCAAAAGAAATTGCGGCGTTGGAAAAGTCCTTGGTACACTTATAGATAGTGGCCAGCTTTTCAAACTGGTATCGCATATTGTTAAACTTCTTTCGCGCTTCCAGAAAACATGAGGCACACCCTTGGTCTTCCTCCTCTGAAATATCACCATTGTCATCAAAATACAAATCGGTGCAAATGGAAGGAATGGAAGGAGCTTGTGCTGGTGGTGCTGAACTGATGCATTTGCCCAGCCCATTATTGTAGGTATTATAAAGTAACTTTACATTGTCCCATTGTTTCCTAATGGTTGAGATGGTCTTGTCCAAATTGCCCACAACTTTATCCACTGCTTTGCGCTCGCTTTCTAAAACCTGCAACTGACGCATAACCATTTCATGTTTTGAATCCTGTTCCTCTTTCCAGCTTTCAAACTCTTCCATGGTCAACACGGCACCCCTATCCTGACTAAAGCTTGATAACGGCATTAATGATAGAAGCACCAGAATTACCGTAGTCCCTTTTCCTTTCCTACCCATGAGTTTACCGGCCAAAACACCAATGACCAATAAGGCAACCCCAAGGGCAATATATAACAGGTAGTTGGTCTTTCCGCCATTACCGCCCATCTCACCAGCTTCACTGGAAGGAGCTTCACCATTGGATGTCATTTCATCCTCATTGATGGTTCTAAAGGCGCTGCCGAGATAGGTTTTCTTTTCTGGGCTAGCCAATACGGTAATGTTATAGAGTGAGTTGTTGGGTTGGTCCGTTTCCACTTTTATTCCGAAACTTCCCCAAGTGCGTATTTTAAAGTCAACCATCCCATCTTGTGCACGGGCAGTATTTTGTTCGGCCTGCACTGCTTCCCAATTATCTTTTGCCAAACTTACCTTTAGTGGAGTGCCATCAACACTGGTTACCAACACGTCAATAAAGTTGTAGAGGTCGTGTCCCGTGACATAGTGGTACATTGCGGAATCTTTCAATCGATTAAAATAAACTATGCCCAGTTCTCCTTCGTGTCCAGTTCTGGTATCAGCCATCAGTTTTAGTTCTACAGGTTGAATTGCTTTGTTCAAGGTGAAAGGTTGGGCATATCCTTGGAATGCTCCAATAAACAAGAGGCAGAACAACAGGATGTTTTGCAATGGTTTCATCTTAGCTTTAGTTTTGATAGTGATTAATAAGATAGTTGGCAATTTTATAAGTATTCTGTTTCTGCTCTTCCCTTTGGGAGTCGGTGAGTTTGGGACCATCGGGGTTCAAATAACTATAACTAACTTTTATAGGGTTCCCATAGTTGGCGTTCAGCAGTAGCAAAAAGCCTTGTACAGGGTGTCTTTTTATATAGGTATCACCGGACTCACTTATGCTGACATCGATCATCTCATTTTTTAGTCCACTTTTTATTTCATCTTCAATGATGTTTTTGTCTCCCCATTTTTCGAGGTTTATCCCGTAATTGACCGTGAAATTCCCCGGATGGGTTACTTTGTACCAACAACTACCTTGATAGTTACTTTGTTCTTCCACTTGGTCATCGCTGTACCCTAAAGCCACGGCCAATTGAGAGGCAGTTAGTTTACAATCCTCGCCTGGAGCGTATAACTGGGTATAATCCCCTTGTTGTTCAAGATCTATTGAATTGCTTGTTGGTGCCTTTACTTCCGTTTCAGAAGTGTCTGAAGCCGAAGTGGTGTTTTCCTTTTTTTTGGAGTCGCCACAGGCGGATAACAGCAACATGGATAAAAAAATGGTGAAGATGTTTAAGGTTTTCATGCATATAGCTTTATGGATTTAGGTTATGATTGCAAGTGAACCAACCTATTTCCTGATTATTGAATTAAGACTTTTGTGATTAAAGCATGAGGCTGGAAGAAGCTTGGTAATTAATGAAACCTCAAGCAGGGAATTGGCATAACTGTTATCTGTCATAGTCCAGTCTTTTAAGGGGTTGCTTGGGGAACTACACCTTTATGCTGGTTAACCATTTAAGATGATTTCATTACTAATATACAGTTA